>JANPCA010000091.1:0-7751 GCA_031430715.1 Hyphomicrobiales bacterium
TATCGTCGACCCCGTTCAGTTGCGGCGCATTCAGGACATCGTGGCGAAGGGCCAGGCCGAGGGTGGGTCACTCATTCAATCCTCATGACCGCTGCCGAAAACCGTGAACTTCTACGCGCCGTCCCTCTTCGTCGATGTCGATACCTCGTCCACCGTCATGGACGTGGAAATCTTCGGACCCGTGGCGGCGGTCATGACCTTCCGCACGCCGGATGAGGCCGCCACCATTGCCAACCACACCCGCTATGGCCTGGCCGCCACCATCTGGTCCGAGAACATCAATGTGGCATTAGACACGGCGGCCCGCATGAAGGCCGGCGTCGTATGGATCAACTCCACCAACCTGTTCGATGCCGCGGCGGGTTTCGGCGGCTATCGCGAGTCGGGCTTTGGCCGCGAAGGTGGCCGTGAAGGCATGTACGAGTATCTCGTTCCTGCATGGGAAGCCGTTCTCGCCAAGGCCGAGGACATCGCGGCACCGCCCCTGAACGCGGCGCCCGCGGCCAGCGTCGAGCTACAAGGCTTGCCCTCCATCGACCGCACCGCCAAGCTTTATATCGGTGGCAAGCAGGCAAGACCCGACTCTGGCTATAGTTACACCGTGTACGGAGCAAAAGGCGTGGGCCTCGGTCAGGTGGGCCTCGGCAACCGCAAGGACATCCGCAATGCGGTGGAGGCTGCAATCAAGGCGTCCGGCTGGTCCTCGGCCAGCGCCCATAACCGTGCCCAGGTGCTCTATTATATCGCCGAGAACCTGAGCGCCCGCGCGGCGGAATTCGCAACCCGGCTGAAGGCGATGGGCCAAACCTCGAAAACCGCCGAAGCGGAAGTCGAAGCGTCCCTGCGGCGCATCTTCTATTACGCGGCCCAGGCCGACAAGTTCGATGGCCGCGTCCACGCCACCAAGTCGCGCCATGTGACGCTGGCCATGAACGAGCCCTATGGTGTCATGGGCCTCCTGTGCCCGGACGAGATGCCGCTCTTGGGCTTCGTCTCCCTGGTGATGCCTGCCATCGCCATGGGTAACCGCGTCATCGCCGTGCCATCGCCACGCCAGGCCCTCGCCGCTTGCGATCTCTACCAGGTCTTCGATACGTCCGACCTGCCGGGCGGCGTTGTCAACATCGTCACCGGCGAGCGCGACGAATTGGCCAGGACATTGGCCGATCACGATGATGTCTCGGCCCTCTGGTATTTCGGAAATGCGGCGGGTTCGGCGATGGTGGAAAAGGCCTCGGCCGGCAATCTCAAGCCAACCTGGGTATCGAACGGCAAGCGCCGCAACTGGCTCGATCGCCTCCAGGGTCAGGGCCAGGACTATCTCCGCAAGGCGACCCAGGTGAAGAACATCTGGATACCCTATGGGGAATGACGGAGGAGAAGTTCAGCCGGCGGACTTGGGCGCCCGCCAGCTCTGCCAGGCGAGCCACAGAACATCGACCGGGGCTTCACGCAGCCACCGCAACGCCATTGCGCTGGCGCCGATCCAGTAGGCGTAAGTGATGAGCACCGCATAGGCGGCACCCTCGACACCAAGTGCCGGAGAAAGCACGGCACTTGCCACGAAGAGCAGCAGCAGCGCCGATGCGCTTAACGACATGTTGATGCTTTGAATGCCCGATAGCGTGAGCAGATGCGCGCTTGGCCCCGCCAAGGAACGCAACAGCTGCGCGGCGAGCAGGATCAGCAGTGTCCGCCGCCCGGCCGCGAATTCCGGCCCGAAGAATGACAGCAGCAATTCACCGGACAAATAGATGACCACAATGCTGGCCATGGTAATCGCCGACGGCAGAATGATCGACCGCCAGGCGGCCCGGCGCAGCCTCTCGTGATCTTGGGTATGACGCGCATCCGCCATATCCGGCACCGCCATCTGCTGGCCGATCTGCACGAAATACCCAACCAGCAATGCCAGCTTGAGGCAGAGCCCGAAGATCGCCAAATCGCTGCTGCTCAGGAACGGCACGGCGACGAGGATCCCGAAGTCAGCGAAGAAATTCGTGAACATCGCCATCAAGATCAATTGCCATGCCTCGCGGCGCCAGCGCCACGACAGGGCCGGCTTTGTCCGGTCCCGCCATTCGATGTGCGGCATGGCGCGGCTGAGGATCACCACCACCGTGACGGCGAGCCCGGTCGTGATCAGGGCGAAGATGGCCATCGCACCCTGTGCCGCGAGTGTGATACCGGCGAGGCCCACCGCAGCGATGACAACGAAAAACGCAATTGGCCTGAACAGACCTTCCGGAACATAGCAAAGTGCGAATTTGCGCATGCCTCCCGCTACGTTGGTCAGGATGTTGAGAGTTGCGATGGCCAGGATCATCCATCCGGCGATGATGTAAGTCAGCCGCGTATCGTCATCTAGGCCCGGCCACAATCTGACCCAGGCTGTGACCGCAAATGCCATGACAGCCGCTGCAAACAGCCCCTCGCGCATGGCATGTCCGGTAAACATTCCGCACAAGGCGTCGTCATTCTTGTTGCGGTAGCGTCCGACAAAGCGGGTCGCAATCTGCGGGTAACCTTGTGCGGCGATCACCCCAAGAATGGCGGCAAGGCTGCTGCCCGCATAGAACAGCCCGAGGTGATGGGCACCCATCAGCTTCACAAGCAGGAACTGCGTGAGGAATCCCACGCCGGCCCCCGCCAAGCGTGACATCATGATGAGGCCGGATTGGGACAGTAGGTTCTTCAACGTGTGAGTCATCGTCAGAGCGACAGCGCCTCGCGTACACCAGATGGCCAAGCCTCCATATCGAGGCCATGCACCGCGAACATTGCGACGGCAAGGCGGTCCATGCCGAAAGCCACGCAGCCCGAATGCGCCAGCGCGCCCGATTGAAGGTTCATGTCCCACACCGAACCGAAATGTTCTTGATGGTAATTAAAACTCATGCAGGCCGTCGGCTTCTCGGTCGAGCGCACCGGGATCAGCAGTTCGAACTTGAGTGCCGCTTGAAGCTGGGCCACGGCCTTGATCGATCCCATGCGGCCGAAGAACGGGTCGCTCGCCGTCTCAAGCGTGAAAGGAAGCGCCAGCCGGTTGGCGATGTCCTGAGCCCGCTCCATCCAGCGCGCGCGGAACGAGGAAACCTGCTCGGGCTGTCCGATGCAGACGTATTCACGCATGCGGAACGACTGGAAGCGGTCGATGTCGCGCGACGGCTCGTGACGGAAGACATCCGCTGCGATATCGAAGACGTAACCCTGATCCGGAACCACGCCGCGCGCCGCGGCGATCGGATAGACCGGATAGCAGGCGGCGGGCGACAGCACCAGATCGGCCGGTGTGAGCGATCCCGTCCAGTCGCCGCCAGCGTCGTGGCGCGCCACCGCGCCATTGATCTCCGCCTCGCTGCCATGCAGCGCGCACACGCAGCCGAGAAGATTTGGAAAGCTCTTCAAATAGCCGGACTTTTCAAGCTGCATGCGGCTCATCACCGGCGGAAAGCGCAGGATTTCGGCCTCCGGATCGCGGTAGGATGTGATCAGCGCGGCCAGCCGCTCCACAACCATCTCGTAAACAGCGGTGCGTGCATAAACGCCATCGGCGCCCATCGGCCGGAAAAGTGCCGCAGCCATGCCGTCGATCTTTTGGGTATTGATCGCCAGCGCCATGTGGGCCGGTCTGAAAGGTATGTTCATCGCATGAGACTCCGGAGGGTTGGCAAATCAGTTGCGGATGGTCTGGGGAACGCCGCTCATCAGCATGGCGCCGGCCATGCTGCCGGTGATGCGGTCGTTGTTGATCATGATCGGTGACGACAGGATATCGCGCAGGTGCCGGCCGATACTGACGTCGCCATCATTGCGATAGCCCGCCAGACCGCAGGTGCGGTAGCAGCTCATGACCGTCTCGACCGCCAGCTCCGAGGCATCGACCTTGGTCAGCGCCATGGCGGTTTGATAATCGAGCCCGGTGGCGGCGCGCTCGTCGTCATGGCAGGCCTCGTAGCGGTCGAGCGCCTCCGACAGCATGGCGCGCAGCAGGCGGAGTTTCGACTTCGCCTCGCCAAGCCGCGCTGCGGCGGGCGGCGTCTGGCCATTGCCGCCGCGCATCGCCTTGCGTACGAAGAATTCGGCTTTCTGCACGGCTGCCGCGGCGATGCCGGCCCATACGCTCGACCACAGAAGATGGGCCACCGGCGTCATGGTCTGCGTGTGGATGCGGTCATAGGGCACGTTCAAGATTTGATCGGCGATGCCGCGCGCCGTCAGCTTGAAGCCGGTGCTGCAGGTGCCGCGCATGCCAAGCGTGTCCCATCCACCAGTGAGCGCCAAGTCATAATCTTCCTTCATGAAGACCGCGAGAACCTGATCGCTGGCATCGGAGGCCGCGGCGCGGCGCGCCGTGGTCACGACGCCATCGGCATAGGCACCATAGGATATGACCGAGGCATCGCGCTCAAGCGAGATGTGGCCACCGTCATGGTGGATGGCCGAGGCGCTGGAACGCACATTACCGCCCCCCATGCCCTCGGTCGTCGAGGATGCGAACAGCAACTGTTCCGAATCGAGACGGCGGAGAATGGCCTCCTGCCAGGCATTGCCCCGGCCATGATTGACGATGCAGGCCACCTTGACCATATGCATCGCATAGATCATTCCCGCCGAGGCGCAGGCCCGCCCAAGCGCGTAACAAACCTCGGCGGCGTCGGAGACACGGGCGCCCTCGCCGCCCAGGGCGCTGGGAACGAGAATGCCCATCAGCCGCTGCTCCTTGACCGTCATGATGGCTTCGGCCGGAAAGCGTCCGGCCGCATCGACATCGGTGGCATGCTTCAGGGCCACCACCGCGGCAGCGGCGGTTCGGCCCGTGAGCGAACCATGCCCGTCACCGGGTTTAAGATTTTGGCGTGGTGAGGGGACATAATTCATGGCTGTAACTCCCGCATGATCGCCAGCCGCTTTGCAAGAGCCATGCCTCGGGTTGGTATTCGAGTCCGCATCATTCCGGCAATTGATGAAGCGGCGGTCAACGCCCCACCGCAAGGCATAAACAATGAATCTTCATCATGAATGACTGTAATGCTCCGCAATTTTGAATGAGGATTTATAATCGTTTCTCCATTCATAAGAGGTCATCGCGATGAACCAGGCGCAGCCACTTGAGATATCAACCGCAAGCGCGGCCCATGGCTATTCTCCGCAGCCCGCGGACACGGCCGAGGCGGTGATGAAGGTTCTCCTCGGCATTCGCGCCCTTCAGTCGAACGGCAGTCCCTACGGCCCGCACACCAACCTGTCGGACGCCGGTTTCACCTCGATCGAGATGGTGAAAGTGATGCTCGGTGTCGAGGCCGCCTTCGACGTGATGATCCCGCAGGAGCAGATCACGCCCGAGAACTTCTTGTCGGCGGCGGCCATCGCCGCAATGATCCGCCAGATGACAAACCAGGCCTGAAACGGCGAAGTGGATTTCGGCAATGCGAAGGGCGGCCCGCTGGCCGCCCTTTCTGCTGACCCGGTGAGAATTCAGACCACTGAAGCCGATGCTTCGGCGCGCAACAGCCAATCCTGGAAAACCGCCGCGGCCGATTGCGCCAATCTGCCTTCCAACCCGGCTCGCAAAGACGCAACGGGGAAATCCTCGAAGAGCTTGGCGTCCCGCTGGCGCTCCGCAAAGGTGCGGAAGTTCTCCATGCGCAGGACGGTCTCATCGTCAAAGTAGCTTTCGGGAACTTCCGGATAGGTGTCGCGCTGACCGGTCAGATAGCGTCCGGCGTCACGGCGGTACTCCTTCATCAGCGAATCCACGTCATACTCAGGGTGCCCCTGGAGAAATACAAATCGGCTGCGCAACTGCTTGACAAAAATATCGACATGCCCGCCTCCGGCTTCGGACACGATCTCGTAGCCGTTGCCAAGCAGGTCGGCCTTGCGCACCTCGTTCAATCTGGAGTGACATACCGAAAGGGTTGGCGGCATGAGGGGTGACAGGCGGGTGTCCACATTACTGTGCAGAACACCGGACTTCTTCTGAGGCATGCGGTGGCGTTCGATGCCGTCGAGATGAAGTACAGCGGCATGAGCGGCAAGGCAGGACCAGAATGCCGTGCGTGTATTGTTCCTGGCCCAGTCAACGAGCGCCGTCAGATCGTCCCAATATGGCTCGCCGTCAAGGCGCGCGGCGCGCGGTTCGTTTCCCGTGACGATGAGTGCGTCAATGCGGGACTCGGCCAATTGGCTGACCGGCCTATAGCGGGAGGCGAGAATCTCCCGCGCCTCGGCGCCGCGTGGAATTGTGGGGATATGAAACAATTCTAGCTCAATCGGCGCCGCCGCGGCACCTTGCACCAGGCGCGCAAACTGGCGCTCGGTCGCAACGAGTGCGGCGTCCGGCATGTTGTTGACCAAGCCGATGCGCAAGGGCATGGGTTGCCTGCGGGGCTTCGGCATGATCCGCAGCCTTCCACTTGCCCCTGAATCCGGGGTCCCGGGACGAGTGGAACTGTCAAGAAAAGCGTTCATGTCATGCTCCTCTTGTCCTATTCCGCGGCAATGGCCTGTCTCGGCTGGCCAACGGCCGCCGTGAGGGCTTGATCGAGATCGGAAATGATGTCGTCGATATGTTCGATACCGATACTGAGGCGGATCATTTCGGGGCGGACGCCGGCCTTCTTCTGATTTTCGAGGGACATTTGCCGGTGCGTTGTCGAGGCCGGATGACAGGCAAGCGACTTCGCGTCACCGATATTGACCAGTCTGGTGATGAGATTGAGCGCGTCATAGAAGCGCTTTCCCGCCTCCAGGCCGCCCACCACGCCAAATGTAAATAGGGAAGACGCCCTGCCGCCAAGATATTTTTTCGCAAGCTGGTGATAGGGATTGCCCGGCAGCCCCGCATGATTGACCCACGCGACGCGCGGGTCGGCACTCAAATACTCCGCGGTCTTCAGGGCATTTTCGGAATGCCGCTCCATGCGCAACGCGACGGTTTCGATGCCCTGCATCAGGAGGAAGGCGCTGAACGGTGACAGCACCGCACCCGTGTTGCGCTGATAGACGCTCCGGCAGCGCTGAATATAGGCGCTCGGTCCATAGCGCTCCACATAGACCATGCCGTGGTAGGAATCGTCGGGCTGGGTAAACATCGGAAAGCGTTGGGCATTCTCCTTCCAGGGGAAACGTCCGCTGTCGATGATGGCGCCGCCCATCGTCGTTCCATGACCGCCGAGGAACTTGGTGAGCGAATGAACGATGATATCCGCGCCATGATCGATGGGCCGCAGCAGGATCGGTGTGGCGACCGTATTGTCGACGATGAGCGGCACGCCATGACGGTGCGAGACCCTGGCCAGCGCCTCGATATCGCAGATGTTTCCAGCTGGGTTTCCGATGCTCTCGCAGAAGACGGCACGCGTTTCGGCGTCGATCAGTTTCCCGATATCATCGGCGGAGTCGCTCTCGGCAAAGCGCGGATAAATGCCTTGCTTGGTGAGAATATGCGTGAACAGCGTGTGCGTGGTGCCATAGAGCTGCGGCACCGTGACGATATTGCCGCCGCAATCCGCGACATTCGAAAGCGCATAGTGGAGCGCGGCCTGGCCGCTCGCCAGCGCGATCGCGCCGACGCCTCCCTCGAGAGCCGCGAGGCGGCGTTCCAGCACATCGACCGTCGGATTGGCAATGCGGCTGTAGCGGTAACCCTCCGCCTCGAGGTTGAAAAGGGCGGCACCATGATCGGCGCTGTCAAACGTATAAGCAACGGTCTGGTAGATCGGAACCGCCACGGCCTTGGTGGTCTC
>JANPCA010000092.1:0-1937 GCA_031430715.1 Hyphomicrobiales bacterium
GCCACGCTGGCCGAGTGGGACAAGAAGGTTGCCGAATTCGATTCGCAGAAGGACCTCGATAATCGGATCAAGCAATACAACGATTGGGCAGCCCGCATGAAGGCGGACGGAAGGCCGATTCCGGCCGATCGTAAAGTGCCGTCCGATTTGCAACCCGGCCCGGCCATGGATAGGAACCGCCCGGGCAATCTCTACGCCAGCATGCTCTCGCCCGTCACCGGGATTTCGGTCAAGGGCGCCATCTGGCATCAAGGCTACAACGAGTCCGCCCAGCCAAACGGTCACAAATTGTATGCAAGGGTTTTTCCCGAAATGATCAAGGCGTGGCGCACCGCGTTCCATGATCCGGCCATGCCATTCGGGATCATCAGCCAGGAGACTCAAGGGGAACCGCAGACCCTTGACAACTTTCTGCCGGATATGGTCGATGAAGGAAACTATGTCCGCGAGGTCCACTATCAGACCTTCCTCAACCTCCGGAAAGCCGGAGATAACGCGATTGGCTACGCGAGCAGTCACGATCAGCACCGCGCCTGGTATCATCCGCAGCTCAAGATCCAGGTAGGCGAACGGATCGCCGGCTGGGCCTTGGCGACGCAATATGGGAAATCGATTCGCTGGCTCCCGCCACAGCTCAAAGAAGTGAAAGCCACCGATGGCAAGCTCATCCTACAGCTCGACGAGTGGGCGGGCCCTTTCAACGACGGCCCGATCCAAGGCTTCGCCATCGCCGGCAAGGACGGGCGTTTCCAGCCGGCCAAGGCGGAATGGCTCGACAGGAATGCGGGCAAAGCCGGCGGCCCGAACTGGGAGCGCACGATTGTGGTGCTCACCAGTCCATGGGTGCCGGAGCCGCTCTATTTCCGCTACGCCTGGGCCCGAAACCCTCTGGAGAACCTCAAATCTCTGGATCTCACCGGCCTGCCATTCGACACGCAGCGCAATGACACGTGGTCGCTCTCCGACATGTATGAAATTTACACCGGGGAGAAGCCTGTGATGCCGGGAATTTTAAATGATGCGGAATCGCGAAATCTAGCGAATGCGCTCAAGACCGAGGACCTGAAGCGACGAATCGAAGATGCAAAGGCACTGCTCAAAGCCAATGACGTCGCGCTTGACGAACGGTGAGATCGAAAAGAAGGAACGAAACCTTTTGATCAGTTTGAAGTTTAACCCATTGATGATCGCACGATTCATAGTCATTGGCCTTTTGCTTTGCCCCCTATTGAGGGCTCAGACGTCGGAAGATAACCCCCGTTTGAAGGCGACGCTGGAGAGCTATCCTGCTGCCGATGCGGACAAGGACGGCGTGCTCTCCTTGGCCGAGGCCAAGGCGTTCAAGAAGAAGCAGAACGGTCGGCATGACAGAGGGAAGTCGGAAGCCGCGGCCGCACCGGACGGTGGTGAACGGCACGTGTACAAGAAAGTCGGGGATTCCGAGTTGCCGCTCTACGTTTACAAGCCTGCCGGGCACAAGGCCGATGCGAAGGCACCCGCCATCGTGTTCTTCTTCGGCGGCGGTTGGGGGACCGGCAGCCCGGGCCAGTTCGAGCGTCAATGTAAACATTTTGCCAGCCGTGGGATGGTTGCGGTGACCGTGGACTATCGGGTTTCCTCCCGATATCCAGTGAAGATCGAGGACTGCATCGAGGATGCCAAATCGGCGATGCGCTGGGTAAGGGAACATGCGGAAGAGCTGGGAGTGGATCCGAACCGGATCGCGTCGGGCGGGGGTTCTGCCGGTGGTCATTTGGGTGCTTGTGTGGCTGTGATCGATGAGTTTGATGCAAAGTCCGACAATCTGAAGATCAGCGCGAAGCCGAATGCCATGGTGCTGTTCAATCCGGCGCTGGCGCTGGCGCGCGATTCGCGGATGTCGGAGCGCTATCTCGAAAGGATCGATATCGATGGCGGCGGAGGGCGTTTACACGGCC
>JANPCA010000093.1:0-2661 GCA_031430715.1 Hyphomicrobiales bacterium
CTGCCTCGATGTGGGAGACCACTTCCGGCAAGTCAGCGAAGGCGGCCACCAGATCATCAAGTGCGCCGATCACCGCTCGCCTGGCGACGTCTTCGTTCAGCTCCTGCAACTGCCCGCGACGCACCTTGTCAGCCTTCGGCAGGTGGCTCAGGACTTCGGCCAGTTCTTTTTCGAGCGCCTCCATCTGGCGCCGCTTTTCGGCCTGCATATCGGGTGGCAGGCTTGCGAAGCTCTCGGGTTTAATGACTGTGCCATCAAGCATGGGCGCAAAGGCGAACCCCTGCGGGGTGCGTAGAACGGCGATCCCCTGTGCCTTGGCCTTGGCGTCAAGAGCCTCCAGCGCCTCTTCCTGGCCCGATTGAAAACGGGCTTCAATGGCGCGGCGGCGGGACTGGTAATCATCACCCTCGATGAGATTCGGTACGACGGCACGCAGTTCGTCGAGAGCCGCAATCATGCCCCTGGCGAAGGGACGCGCGCGACCCGGCGGCATTCGCAACGCCTTTGGGCGGTTCGGTTCTTCGAAGTTGTAGATGTAAACCCAGTCGTCCGGTGCCTTTTCGCCCTTCGCTTGAGCCGCGAGTTGCGCCTTGATCGCTGTCCGTTTGCCAGAGGCTGGTGGCCCAAGAACGAAAATGTTGAAGTCGTGCGCCTGCATCTGCATGCCGAACTCAAGAGCTTGAAGCGCGCGATCCTGGCCGATGAGGCCTGTGATCGGCTCCAGTTCGGCCGTCGTCTTGAAATTCAATGTGGCGGGATCGACCGTCCGGCGAAGCTCGCTGATGGCAAGGGCTGGCGGCGGGACGTCGCTGGTGCTCAGCGCGCCAAGCGACCCTGCAGATGCCGTGGGACGCACGGTCACGCTGGCCAACTCCTGCCCGCCACCTGACCCGGTTTGCTTTGCCTTTGCCGGCAGATCCGGCTCCGACTTCGATCCACGCTTGAAAAACATGCTTGTCCGCTCAATCCCTTTGCTGCGCCGCATCTTCGCCGACCTGCAGATGCGGGGCAAGGAAGGTGGCTTTGTGGCACGGAGTATCCCGACACCGACACAACACACTTGATCCATCATTCCCGCATGGGCTTCCCGCACGCGACCAACTGCCTACACTGCAAGCGCGCGGGCGATGCCCACCAAGGCTGAAGTCGTGTTACACTTTTAGAACCAGTTTGCCATTGTTGCCGCCGGTGAACAGCTGATTGAGCACGCTTGGGTAGGCATCAATGCCGCCCGTGCGGACATCTTCTCGAATCTTGAGCTTACCCTCTTTGTGCCATTGGCCGAGGTCGCGGATGGCCTCCGGGATACGGTCGGCCCAGTCGAACACGATGATGCCGCGCAGGGTCAGCCGTTGTGTGAGCACTGCGCGGAGGTTTTTAGGTCCGGGCGGCATGGAGGTGGCGTTATAAGCGGAGATTAATCCGCAGACGGGGATGCGGCCAAAGGCGTTCATCTGCAGAAGGACAGTATCGAGGATTTCACCCCCGACGTTCTCGAAATAGACGTCGATTCCCTTTGGACAGGCCGCCTTGAGTTCGCTTGCGAGGTTGCCACCTTTATAGTCAACGCAAGCATCAAAGCCGAGTTGGTCTTTCACATACCGGCACTTGTCAGCCCCGCCCGCAATGCCAACGACATGACAGCCCTTGATCTTGGCGATCTGGCCGACTACGGACCCAACCGCGCCCGAGGCCGCTGAAACGACGACGGTTTCGCCAGCCTTCGGTTTGCCGACATCGAGTAGACCGAAATAGGCCGTCCATCCAGGCATACCGAGACCGCCGACCCAGCGCTCAAGCGGGGCCTGGGAGGGATCGGCACGGCCAAGGCCTTTGCCATCGGATATTGCGTATTGCTGAACGCCGAGCAAGCCTTGGACGGCATCGCCGACCTTGAAGTCTGGATTGTTTGACGCATCGACGATGCCAACAGAGAACGCGCGCATAACGCCTCCAATGGCAACAGGCGGCACATAGCTCTTGCCCTCGTTGATCCAACCGCGCATGGCAGGATCGAGTGAGATATAGGCAATCTTGACGCGGATCTCGTTTGGGCCGGGCTGCGGCATGGGCTCGTCGACGATCTGGAACACGTCCGGGGTGACGAGGCCAGGTGCGGGCCGTTTGGCAAGCTTGCAGACGCGGTTGGTGGTCATGGCGACCTCAATGAGCAGGTTGCAGATGAAGTGGATGAACCATGACGCGTGCGCGAGCGGCTGACAACCGGCTGGCGTTTATCGCCGGTCAGCCCGTTTGCTTGTCGAGCGCAATTTAGACTGCAGACATGCCGATGCGGCCGAAGCCGGGAAGTTTGATCGCTGGGCGCCGCACGTCGATGCCCACTGTCAGCCCAAGAATGCTCAACTCAAGGCCTTCTGCCCAGCCGATGGCAGCGCCAGCGAAGCCAAACAACGAGAACTCATAGCCCGTGCCGCTCGGGCTCTTGCCGATCAGCCAGCCATCGGTGCGGAAATCCTTGCCAACGGCAGTCGATGGCATGGCGATGCCCACGCCGGGTACAGCGCGCAACACGTGGGCCACAAAAGAATTCGAATTCGGCCCGGGCCAGACGTGATAGCCGCCGGGTTTGCTGTGGGGGTACGCAGCGACGGCCCGGCGGATCTGGGGGATGATCTTTTCGGCGTCGGCTCCTTCGACCTT
>JANPCA010000094.1:0-6155 GCA_031430715.1 Hyphomicrobiales bacterium
CCCGGCTTCCACCATGTGCAGCAGCCGCATTGGTTCGATTTCGGCGGCGACCAGACGCCCGAGGAATTCGGCCTCGCGGCGGCCGCCGAAGTGGAAAAGAAAATCCTCGAAGTCGGCCCCGACAATGTCGCGGCTTTTATCGGCGAGCCGATCCAGGGGGCGGGCGGCGTGCTCATTCCGCCGTCCACCTATTGGCCGGAAGTGCAGCGCATCTGCCGCAAATATGGCGTGCTGATCATCTCCGACGAAGTGATCACCGGTTTCGGGCGCACCGGCAATTGGTGGGGCTTCCAGTCCATGGGCTTCGAACCCGACATCGTCCCGATGGCCAAGGGCCTGTCATCGGGCTACCAGCCGATTGGCGCGGTGGCCTTCGCCGACCACCTGATCGAGGATTTCTTCGAGCTCGGCGGAGACTTCAACCACGGCATGACCTATGCGGGCCATCCGGTGGCCGCCGCCGTGGCGCTGAAGAACATCGAAATCATCGAGGACGAAAAGCTGGTCGAACGCTGCCGTGAGATGGGCCCCTATTTCGGCAAGGCCCTGGCCAGTCTCCGCGACCACCCGATCGTTGGGGAAACCCGCTCCATGGGGCTGATCGGCGCCATCGAACTCTCCAACGACAAGACGAAGCGCGGCCGCTTCAAGGGGGCCGATTCGGGCCGCACCGGCACCATCTGCCGCGACCACAGCTTCAAGACCGGCCTCATCATGCGCGCCTGCTGGGATACCATGGTGCTGGCACCGCCCTTCACCATCACACGCGCGGAGATCGACGAACTGGTCCGCCTGGCGCGGCTGGCGTTGGACAAGACCTATGCCGGCGTCAAGTCCGAAATGGCTTGATATCATTCAGACTTTCTTCGAATTGAGTTGATTGCCGCGGTGGGACGGCTATTTTCCACCCCATGCGGCATTTAGCCGATCGCCGGTTGCGGAGACGGGTAGACTCCGCCCGGTGTCACATCAAACCATGAGAGGGACTCATAGAATGACTGTTTACCACCCCCGTTTCCGGCCAAGCCGCCGCTCGGTGCTGAAGGGCACCGGCGCGATGATCGCCGGCATGACCTTCCTGCCGCGCTTCGCGCTCGCCGAGGAGGAGAAGAAAGTTAACCTCTATAACTACGACACCTATATCGGCGAGACGACGCTTGCCGATTTCGGGGCCGCCACCGGCATCGAGTCCAAGATGGATCTCTTCGCCGACATGGACGAGCTGTTCTCGAAGCTGAAAGCCGGCAATCCCGGCTATGACGCGGTGGTGGTTTCAAACGACTATCTGGAGCGCATGGTCAAGGCCGGCTTCATGATGCCGCTCGATCATGCCAGGATTCCCAACATGGCGAACATCGATCCGGCCTTCCTCAACCCGTCCTTCGATCCGGGCCGCAAGCATTCGATCCCCTATACCTGGGGTACGATCGGCATCGGTTACCGCAAATCGGCAATTGAAGGCGGCCTGATCGACAGCTGGAAGCCACTGTTCGATTCGGACCAATATGCCGGCAAGATTTCGCTCCTCGGCGATGCCCAGAACGTGCTCGGCTGCGCGCTTAAATACTTGGGCTACTCGTTCAACTCGGTCGACCCGGCCGAATTGCAGAAAGCCCAGGACCTGCTGATTGCCCAGAAGAAGCACATCAAGGTCTTCGCCGACGACAACGGCCAGGACCTTCTGGCCTCGGGCGAAGTAGTGGCCTGCCAGGAGTGGAACGGCGACATCGCCCAGGTGATGGTCGAGGACCAGGATCTGACCTATGCCGTGCCGGGCGAGGGCACCAATATCTGGGAGGACACCTGGGCCATCCCCATGGGTGCTCCGCACTCGGAAAATGCCCACGCCTTTCTGAACTTCGTTCTCGACGGCACCAACGGCCAGAAGATCGCCGAGACCATTCAATACGCGACACCCAATGCCGCCGCCAAGAAACTGATGCCGGAGACCTACGCCAGCAATCCGGCCATCTATCCCGCCGCCGAGATTCTGGCCAAATGCGAGGCCACCATCTATCTCGGTGAGGAAGCCGCCAAGGTCCGCGACGAAATCTGGACCCGCATCCAGGCGGCTTGAGAACGGTGACGAAATGAAGATAGTCCTTCTCCGCCCGAAGGGCGGGGAAGAGCCTGCCCCGGACTTGATCCGGGGTGGCGCGCGCCGTCTTCGGCGCGTGACGGATGGGGTCCTTCGCCCGGCGCACCGAAGGCCCCCATCCGTAAGTTGCTGCGCAACTGCCACCTTCCCCATGCTCCGCATGGAGAAGGACAACAATCGAAAGTGTTGGCCAGCCATCGAATCTCTGATTAGTCTTGCGCCATAGGCAAGAGCACGGGGGAGTTGCGGCATCTTGGAAAGTTGGAGAGACAATCGCCGGGTCTTCTGGATTCTTGGGATTCCCGGCACCCTGTGGCTGCTCGCCTTCTTTCTCATTCCGCTGGGCTTCCTGTTCATCATGTCGTTCAGCGACAAGGCGGTCATCGACGGCCAGGTATCAATCACTGAATACGCCTATTTCACCGGCATCACGAATTACATCCGGTCTTTCGATGCGCTCTATCTGACCATCATCTGGAAATCGATCTGGGTGAGCGCGCTGGCAACGGCACTCTGTCTCGCCACCGCCTACCCGATCGCCTTCGGCATCTGCTTTGCGCCGGAACGCTGGAAGCCCTTGCTGCTGCTGCTGGTGATCCTGCCCTTCTGGATCAACCTGCTGATCCGCACCTATGCGCTGATCGCCGTGTTCCGCACGCAAGGCTATCTCAACAGCGCGTTGAGCGTCGTGGGGCTTGGCCCCTATGAGATGCTCTACAATAATTTCGCGGTGATCTTCGGGCTGGTCTATGTCTATATGCCCTTCATGGTACTGCCGCTCTATGCCACCATCGAGCGCCTCGATAAGTCCTTCCTCGAAGCCAGCCTCGATCTTGGCGCCACCCAGTTCCGCACGTTCTTGAGCGTCACCGTTCCGTTGACGCTGCCCGGCATCATCTCGGGCGTCATCCTGGTTTTCATTCCCTGCCTCGGCTCATTCCTCACCCCCGATCTTTTAGGGGGTGCCAACGCCGTGATGATCGGCAACGTTATCGAGCGCCAGTTCAAGGCGGCCAATGACTGGCCGTTTGGTGCAGCACTTTCGTTCCTGCTCATGTATGCGACCTTCGGCGCGCTGGCGCTGCGTTCGCTGTTTACGCGCTACAGCAAGGGAGTGGACATCTGATGGCAGCCCTTCTGAAACCGGGGCAGGGGCCTCTCGACTATGGCAGCAGGCTGTGGCTGAAACTGTT
This sequence comes from Hyphomicrobiales bacterium, assembly GCA_031430715.1. Classification (GTDB taxonomy): domain Bacteria; phylum Pseudomonadota; class Alphaproteobacteria; order Rhizobiales; family Aestuariivirgaceae; genus Aestuariivirga. The sequence continues at coordinate 3,292 of JANPCA010000094.1, forward strand.
GTTCGGCGCGATCTTCTTCATGCTCTATGTGCCGATCGTCACGCTGATCGCCTTTTCCTTCAACACCGACAAGCGCGGCATCGTGTGGCGCGGCTTCACCTTCGACAATTATGCCAAGGCCTGGAACAATGCTTCCCTGATCGAGGCCATGGTGAACTCGCTGGTCATCGCCTTTCTGGCCACTATCCTGGCAACTTTGATCGGCACGCTGGTGGCGCTGCTGATGTGGCGCTTCCGTTTTCCCTTCAAGGGCGCCTATGAGGGCTTCCTGGCGCTGCCCATCGTCATCCCGGAAATCTGCATGGGCGTGGCGCTGCTGCTGTTCTTCGTCAACAGCGGCATGATGTCCCTGTTCGTCAGCCTGCCATGGCCGCTCAATCTCTCCAACATCGTCATTGCCCATGTATCCTTCTGCTTTCCCTTCGTGACGGTGGTGGTGCGCTCGCGCCTCGTCGGCTTCAACCGGCAATTGGAGGAAGCATCGAAAGATCTGGGCGCCAGCGAATGGCAGACCTTCTGGAATATCATCGTGCCCTTCATGAAGCCCGGCCTCATCGCCGGCGCGTTGCTGGCTTTCACCCTGTCGCTCGACGACTTCGTCATCACTTTCTTTACCAGCGGTCCCGAGACGGTGACCTTCCCGGTCAAGGTCTATTCACTGGTGCGCCGCGGCGTGTCGCCCGAAATCAATGCCGCCTCAACCGTGCTGATCGTCATTACCGTGGTGGCCACCGTGCTCGCCATGAAACTCCAGAATCAGCCAAAGCCGGCCAAGGACTGATCCAATGACCGAAGCCATCGTCTCCATCCGCAACGTCTCGAAGAAATTCCCCGGCGGCGTCATCGCCGTCGACGATGTGAATATCGACATCGCCCAGAACGAGTTCTTTGCCCTGCTTGGCCCCTCGGGCTGCGGCAAGACCACCTTGCTGCGCATGATCTCCGGTCTTGAAACGCCGACCGAGGGCCAGATCATCATCGGCGGTGAGGACATGGCCTATACGCCGCCCAACAAGCGGCCGACCAACATGGTGTTCCAGTCCTATGCCGTGTTCCCGCACATGACAGTCGAGCAGAACGTCGGCTACGGCCTGCGCGTCACCGGCGTCGAATCAAGTGAAATCAAACGCCGCACGGCGGAAGCGCTCGAGATGGTGAAGCTCTCGGCACTGGCGCAGAGAAAACCCGACCAGATGTCCGGCGGTCAGCGCCAGCGCGTGGCGCTCGCCCGCGCCTTGGTGAAGCGCCCCAAGGTGCTGCTTCTCGACGAGCCGCTCTCGGCCCTTGATGCCAAGCTCCGCGACGACATGCGCATGGAATTGACGAGGTTGCAGGAAACCGTCGGCATCACCTTCATCATCGTCACCCACGATCAGGACGAGGCCCTCTCCATGGCCAGCCGCATCGCGGTGATGGAAAAGGGTGCCGTCCGCCAGATCGCGACACCTTCCGAACTTTATGAACACCCCAAGACCCGCTACGTCGCCGACTTCATCGGTAAAGTTAACCTGATCGATGCGAAAGTACTGGGCCAGAAGGGCAAGGCCATCTCCTGCGAGGCCAAGGGCTTGGGCAAGCTGCAATTGTCGAGCGACAAGACGGTGGGCGCCAGCATGTCCATCGCGGTCAGGCCCGAGAAGCTGAAAATCACCAAGGCCGAACCGCAAGGTGCGAACGCCATCAAACTCGAAGGCAAGGTGCGCGACGTTGCTTATTATGGCGACACCAGCCATGTGGTGATCGAAGGCAAGGACGGGCTCGATCTCGCCGTCAACGTGCAGAACGATTCGCGCGAGGGCGGCTCCGGCGTCGAGCGTGGGCAAAAGGTCTGGGTCCATTGGGCACCCGAAGATTCAATTATCCTGACGGAGTAGGCCATGTCGCTTGAAATGAACACCCTGTCCTCCGCCCCGGGGGACGGCGCCTTCCGCCGCGAGACTCTCAAAGGAACGCAGTGGGAACCGACCTATGCCGGCGCCCTGTCGTTCATGCGCCGCAAATATACCCGCGATCTGACGGGTGTCGATATCGCCATCACCGGCATTCCCTTCGATCAGGCCGTCTCGCATCGCTCGGGTACGCGCCTGGGGCCGGAAGGCATCCGCCGGGCATCCGCCGAGAATGCCTGGGGACCGTTCTGGCCGTGGAATTTCGATCCCTTCGATGCGCTGGCGGTCATCGACTACGGCGACTGCTTCTTCGACTGGGGCCGCAAGGAAAATTTTCCTACGACACTGGAGCAGCACGCCGCCACCATCCTCGACAGTGGGGCCGAGATGATCGCGCTGGGCGGCGATCACTATGTTTCCTATCCGCTGCTCAAAGCCCACGCCAAAAAGCACGGACCCCTGTCGCTGGTTCATTTCGATGCCCACCGCGACATGGAGCCCGACGACGGCGGCCGCATCGACCATGGCACCATGTTCGGCTATGCGGTGAAGGAAGGCCTCATCGACCCCAAGAAATCGGTACAGATCGGCATCCGCACCGTCTTCACCGGCGAACGCACCTATGGTGTCCGCATTATCTATGCCGATGAAGTGCATGACAGTTCGGCAACGGAGATTGCCGCGATCGTCAAACAGGTTGTGGGAAAGAGCAAAGCCTACCTGACCTTCGACATTGATTGCCTCGACCCTTCAGCGGCACCCGGCACCGGAACGCCGATTCCCGGCGGGTTAACTTACCATCAGGCCGCGGCGATCATCCGCAGGCTGACGGATATCGAATTCATCGGCATGGACATGGTGGAGGTGTCGCCGCCTTACGATCATGCCGAAATGACCTCAGGCGCGGCCTGCGCGCTGATCATGGAATATCTCTGCCTGAGGGCCTGGCAGAAGGGTGCGCGGGCGCCGGAGATG
>JANPCA010000095.1:0-12900 GCA_031430715.1 Hyphomicrobiales bacterium
GTGCGCTTCGAGGCGGTGCGCACCGGCCGCGATGACGTGGCGCTGCTTGGCTTCACGTCCGGCACCACGGGCGAACCCAAAGCCACGATGCACTTCCATCGCGACCTTCTCATCATCGCCGATGCTTATGCCAAGGAGATACTTGGTGTCATGCCCGATGATGTTTTCGTTGGCTCGCCGCCATTGGCCTTCACCTTTGGCCTGGGAGGACTCGCAGTCTTCCCCTTGCGCTTTGGCGCGGCGGCGGCATTGCTCGAGCACGCCACACCGCCCAACATGATCGAGATCATTAAGCAATACCGCGCCACCGTGTGCTTCACGGCACCGACCGCCTATCGCGTCATGCTGAAGGCCATGGCGGAGGGTGCCGACCTGTCGTCGCTGCGCGCCGCCGTCTCGGCGGGCGAGACGCTTCCCGCACCGGTCTATGAAGAATGGATGATGCGCACCGGCAAGCCGATGCTCGACGGCATCGGCGCCACCGAGATGCTGCATATCTTCATCTCCAACCGCTTCGACGATCACCGCCCCGCCTGCACCGGAAAACCTGTCAAAGGATACGAAGCCCGCATCGTTGACGATGGCGGCAAAGAGAAGCCGCGCGGAGAGATCGGCCGCCTCGCCGTGCGCGGGCCCACCGGCTGCCGCTATCTCGCCGACAAGCGTCAAAGCAACTACGTTCAGAACGGCTGGAACCTCACCGGCGACAGTTTCTGGCAAGACGAGGATGGTTACTTTCACTTCGCCGCCCGTTCCGACGACATGATCGTCTCGGCCGGCTACAACATCGCCGGCCCCGAGGTCGAGGCCGCCCTCCTGTCCCATGCCGATGTGCTCGAATGCGCGGTGTTGGGATGTGCCGACGAAGAGCGCGGCCAAATCGTCGTGGCCCATGTGGTGCTGGCCAAGGGCAGGACGGGCGATGCGCGGATGACCAGGCTCCTGCAGGACCACGTGAAGGCGGTGATCGCGCCCTATAAATATCCGCGCCGTGTGGTCTTCACCGAAGCCCTGCCCAAGACCCAGACGGGCAAGATCCAAAGGTTCCGGTTGCGGGAGCAAGTGCAATCATGACCAGCGCCAAGGACTATGATCCCGCGCGCGAAGGTGCTGAAATGAATTTCGACCGCCGCATGTCCTATGGCGACTACTTGGCGCTCGACTTGATCCTCGGTGCCCAGAAGCCGCTGACCGACGCCCATGACGAGATGCTCTTCGTCATTCAGCACCAGACATCCGAACTGTGGATGCGGCTCGCCATCCATGAGCTGTCGGCGGCCCGCAGGACCATCGCCGCTGACAATCTGGCGCCCGCCATGAAGATGCTGGCCCGCGTGTCGCGCATCTTCGAACAGCTCAACAACGCCTGGGACGTGCTGCGCACCATGACGCCCAGCGACTACACCCATTTCCGCAAACAGCTTGGCCAGTCGTCGGGCTTTCAGTCCTGGCAGTACCGCCAGATCGAGTTTCTCCTCGGCAACCGCAATCACGCCATGCTGAAACCCCACGCCCACGACCGGAACGTCTTGAGCCTGCTTGAGACCGAACTTGAGACGCCCAGCCTCTATGATGAGGTCCTGCGCTTCGCGGCGCGCCAAGGTTCCGCCATGCCGGAGAGCGTCCTCAGGCGCGATGTCACCCAGACCCATGCCTTCGACGAAGGGGTTCTTGAAGCCTGGCGCATTGTCTACACCGAGCCCGGAAAGCACTGGCAGCTTTATGAGTTGGCCGAGAAGATGGTCGACTTCGAGGATTATTTCCGGCGCTGGCGCTTCAACCATGTGACGACGGTCGAGCGCGTCATCGGCTTCAAGCGCGGCACCGGCGGCACCGGTGGCGTCAGCTACCTGAAGCGCATGCTGGAAATCGAGCTCTTCCCCGAACTGTGGCGCGTCCGCACCGTGCTTTAGACGGCCGCCGTCTCCCGCGGCAGGAACGACATGAGCTTGGCCTTTACATCATCCGGCCAGGGCATTGATGTATGTTTGTCGAGCCAGCTCGCCGCCAGTACCTGATGGCCGGACCAGCGCGGCTCCTCTCCGCAATGCACCGTATGCGCAATGGCGGCGGACGACTTGCCAACCTTGGTGACCGTCAGCCGGAACGTCAGCCTGTCGCCAAAATAGGATGGCTTCGAGAAATTGCAGGTGAGATGCACCGTCGGCGTCCCCCAGCGTTCCTTCCAGATGATCTCATGCCAGGGGAATCCGATATGGGTCCAGAATTCCTCGATCACGCCGTTCAAGATATTGAGATAGGACGGATAGTAAGCGGTGCCGGAAATATCGCAATCGCCGAAATTCAGCATGCGGTCGGTGGTGAAGCTCACGGGCATGGGTGACTCAATCAATATATGGTGTGGCCGGACGCAAGAAATCCCGTGCCCGGCATCACTTCTAACATGCGCGGCAGGCCCGCGTCAGCCCGCTTTCCGGCTATTTCGATGGATCCTTGGGCGACCACAGAACCGGCCCACCGTCTTTCTCATAGGCCATGCCGTTTGGATAGGTGATGGCCTCGAGTTGCAAGCCCCAGGGTGATTGAAAATAGAGAATCGCCTGACCCGCCGCCGGACCCTGGTCGACGGGCAGCGGCCCAAGCCGTGTCGGCACGCCCTTCTCATCAAGGAAGGCCTTCACGGCCTTGATGTCATCGACATAGAAGGCGATGTGATAGGCGCCGATGTCGCTGTTCTTCTGCACCAAGGTCTTCTGATCCGGCGCGGAATATTTGAACAGCTCGATGTTGGAACCGTAGCCGCAGCGTAGTTGTGTGATGGTTTCAATGACGGCCTTGGAATCAACGCCGAGAAGGTCGGTCATGAAGGTTCCCTTGTCATCGGCGAAGGGGCCGAACGACATGGCCTTTTCGCAACCCACGATTTCGGTGAAGAAGGCGACCGCCTGGTCCATGTTGGGCACCGTGATGCCAGTATGGTCATGGCCCTTCAAGCCCGGCATTCCGGCCAAGCTCGGTAAGGACAATGCGGCAAGCGCTGCGAATGCAATGACGGCTCTACTCATGGTGTCTTTCCTTCCTCTGTGATGAATGGTCTTTCTGCACGTTGCTTATCCCTCCAACCAGCCAGGGTCCGGCTCGGGCAGCGGAATGGCGTCGATCAAGGCTTGTGTGAATGGACTCTTCGGCGTCTTGAAAATATCCGCCGTTGCGCCGCTCTCGATGATCTCGCCGGCCCGCATGATGACGACCCGGTCGCAGATGTGGCGGACTACCGAAAGATCGTGGCTGATGAAGGCGAGCGCCAGGCCGAATTCGCTCTTGAGGCCTCTCAGAAGATCGAGCACCTGCGCTTGCGTCGAGACATCGAGGCCGGAGACGATTTCATCCGCCACCACGAATTCGGGCTTGAGTGCTATGGCCCGCGCGATGCCGACTCGCTGACGCTGCCCGCCCGACAATTGATGCGGATAACGCGTCAGCGCCGAAGCCGGAAGGCCGACGCGGGCGAGCAGGGCGGTCAGTGTCCTGCCGCCCGCCTCGATGCCGTGCAGCCGCATCGCGCCGCTTAAGATGGCGCCGATGCTGCGGCGCGGATTGAGCGAGGACTGCGGGTCCTGGAAGATCATCTGCATGCGCCGCCGCAGCGGCTTCATTTTATCTGGTTGAAGATGGGTGATGTCGCTGCCGTCGAACAGAAGCCGGCCCTGGCTCGGTTCATGGAGACGCAGCAGCATGCGGCCGAGCGACGTTTTGCCCGATCCCGATTCGCCGACGATCCCCAGGGTCTCGCCGCGCCCGATCTCGAGCGACACGTCCTTGAGGATGCGCAACATCCTCCGCCTGCCGAAGAGGGCGTGATGGCCCATGTCGGGCACATCGAGCGTGAGATTTTGCGCGGCGACCAGCATCACCCGCCGTTCTCCCGGCGCAATTCCGCGATGAGGTCTTCAGGCACCGGTTTCAGGTTTCGCTCCGGCTGATCGTAACGCGGATTGGCCGCCAGCAGGGCGCGCGTGTAAGCGTGCGCCGGGTTCCGCAGAACCTCTGCCGTGCTCCCCTGTTCCAGCACCTTGCCGCCATAGAGGACCGTGATCCGGTCGCAAATTTGGGCTACCACGCCAAGGTCATGACTGACGAAGAGCAGCGCCGTGCCGTGATCGCGCTGCAAGTTGCGGATGAGCCGCAGGACTTGCTTCTGCACCGTCACGTCGAGTGCCGTCGTCGGTTCGTCGGCGATGATCACATCGGGCTTGAGCGAAAAGGCCTGGGCGATCAGCACGCGCTGCCGCATGCCGCCGGAAAGTTCGTGCGGGTAGCGCGTCAGTACCAACTCAGGATCGCGGATGTGGACATCGCCGAGCAGCGCCAAGGCCCGCGCCCAAGCATCCTTGCGGTTCAGCCCGGCGCGCAGCCGCAATCCGTCCGTCAACTGATCGCCGATGCGCCGCGATGGATTGAGCGATGTCTGCGGATCCTGCGGGATGAGCGCGATGCGCACGCCAAGCAATTCGCGCATTTGTCGCTCCGGGAGCGACAGGAGATTTGTGCCCGCGAAAAATATCCCACCCGCCGTCACCCGTATCGCCGCCGGAAGAATGCCGAGAACGGCCTTGGCGATGGTCGACTTGCCAGCCCCGCTTTCGCCCACCAGCGCCATGGCCTCCCCTTGCATCACCTGGAGCGACACGTCACGCAGCACCGGCCCCGCTTGCGAGGCTGCACTCAGCCCGCGGATGTCGATGACCGGGCTCATCGCTTCAGCATCGGATCGAGCCACTGGCGTAATCCGTCACCAAGCTGGTTGAAAGCAAGCACGGTCATGAACAGCGTGGCGAGTGGAAACACCAGAACCCACCAGGCCTGATGGACGATCTGGCGTCCCTCGGCGATCATGCCGCCCCAGGTCGGGGTATCGGTCGAAACCGACAAGCCCACATAGGAAAGAATGGCTTCGACGATGACCGCGATCCCCATCTCCAGTGACAGCAGCACCAGGATCACCGGCAGAACATTGGGCAGGATTTCGCGGAACAGGATTGCGCCGCGCCCCATGCCGAGCGCCGTCGCCGCCTCGGCATATTCGAGCCGCGCCTGCTGCTGCGTTTCGGCGCGCACCACGCGGGCAAAGCGCGTCCAGTCGATGACGGCGATGGCAACAATCACCGAATGCAGGCCGGACCCCAGAACCGCCACCAGCAGGATCGACAGCAGCACCGGCGGAAAGGCCATCCAGATATCGATCAGCCGCGACACGATCATATCGCACCAGCCGCCGAGATAACCGGCCGCCAGGCCCAGCAGCGTGCCGATCAGGCAGGCGATGAGGCTGGCGGCGAAGGCCACGGTGAGCGCGATGCGGCTGGCGTAAATAAGCCGCGACAGCACATCGCGGCCGAGACTGTCCGTGCCCAGAAGGTGGCCGGGCTCCTGCATCGGCGGTGCCGTGGCGATCAGCAGATCCTGTTCCAGGGGATCGAACGGCGCCAGCCACGGCGAGAACAGCGCCGCGATCAGCAGCACAAGGATGAAGCCGCCGCCCAGCACGATGCGCAAGTCCCTAGGCATGCCGGAGCCTCGGGTTGAGCCACGCGGTCATGGCATCGATCGTCATGTTGACGGCGATGAACAGGGTGCCGAAGGTGATCACCAGTCCCTGGATCAGCGGCAGGTCGCGGTTGATGACCGCATCGACCGCCAGATTGCCGATGCCGGGATAGGAAAAAATGCGTTCGGTGATTACCGTGCCGCCGATCAGGAAAGTGAACTGCACTCCGGTCAGCGCCAGCGCCGGCACGGCGGCATTGCGCAGCGCCTCCTGCAGCAGAATGCGTGAAGGCGACAGGCCTTTAATCCGTGCAAGGACGATATAGTCCTGAACCATCACATCCATCAGCGTGTTCTTGAGAACGCGGCCGATCACCGCCGCCAGCGGCAGCGACATGGTCAGCGCCGGCATGATCATGTGTTTGAGCACATCCCATATAAAGCCCAAGCGCCCGCGCAGCAGCCCTTCGATGATGAAGAATTGCGTGGTGAGATTCTGGTTGAGGCTCGGGTCGCTGCGGCCTGAAATCGGAAACAGCGGAATCAGCACGCCAAACACCAGGACAAACGTCAGGCCCCAGATGAAATCCGGCACGGCCAGCATGATGCTGTTGAAGCCGTCGATGCAGCGTTCCACCCACGTATCGCGCCACGCCGTCGACAGCAGCGCGATGAAAGTGCCCCAGGCGACCGCCAGCGCCAGTGCGAACAGCGCCAGTTCGATCGTGGCGGGCAGGCGTTCCAGGATGATGGTGAGCACGTTCTGCTTCAGCGAAATCGATGTGCCGAAATTGCCGTGCAAGACCTGGCCGAACCACACGCCGAATTGCCGGTAGAGCGGCAGGTCGAGGCCATAGTGGGCGCGAAGTGCCGCAATGTCGGCTTCCGTCGCACCGGGAGCGATCATCATCGCCACCGGATCGCCTGGCACCACGCGCACCAGCACGAAGACGATCACCATGACGCCAAGCAGCGTGACGATGGCCGAGACGGCGCGCGACAGGATGAGGGTGAGGGGCATATGAATAGAGGCCTCCCCGGTGTCGCCGGGGAGGCCGTCTCAAGTGATGTCGATCAGGCCATGGACATCTGTGCCGGTTCCGGCGAGCCGGCGATATTCGGCGTCACCTTGATCGAGGCCTTGTGGAGAATGGGCTGCTGATACTGGATCAGGGGAATGACATAGCCTTCCTCGGCAATATGCTTGTCGACGGCCTTCCAGCCGGCGATGCGCTTGGCCTCATCGGCCTCGCCCCACAAGGGGCCGATCATGGCGTCGAGATCGTCGGTGTTCCACACTGAATGTGGGCTAGGCCCGAACATGGCGAAACCGGTGGAGGTCGTCGGATCGCCGATGGCATTGCCCCAATTATAGAAGGCGGCCGGCGCCAGTTGATCGGCGGCGCGCAGCTCATAGTGCTTGGCGATCTCATAGACTTCGATCTCGGCTTCAAGTCCGACCTTGCGCCACATGCCGACGATGGCCTGCACCATCTCGTAGTCCTTGGGCTTCAAACCACGTGTCGTCTGAATCCTGAACTTCGCCGGGTTGCCGGTGCCGAAGCCAGAAGCCTTCAGCAACTCCTTGGCCTTCTCCGCGTCATAACCAACCTTGATGCTGGCATCGAAAGCGGCATATTGCGGCGCCTCAAGCGTATCGATGGGCGTCGCGTATCCACGCAGCAGCTTGTCCACGATGGCTTGCTTGTCGATAGCATGATGCGCGGCAAGGCGCACATTCTTGTCGTTCATGACCTCGATGTTCTTGAGGAAGATCATGCCGATGTCGGAGATCGGCGTCGACACTCCGGCGAGCCCCTCCTTGCTCTTGAGCCGATCGAATTCCTCGAACGGAATATCGACCGTGACGTCAGATGAACCAGACTCGATTTCGGCCACCCGGCTCGTCGCATCGGGCACGAACTTGTAGATCACCGTTTCGAAGGCGGGCTTGCCGCCCCAATAATCGGGATTGGCCTTGAGGCGCAGAAAAGCGTTGCGCTCGAATTGATCCACCATATAGGGGCCGGAGCCGACCGGCTTTGCCTCGAAGCCCTCAGGCCCTACCTTCTCGAAATACGCCTTGGGCATCACATAGCCGGTGAGGAAGGCCATCCACTTGAACAGCGTCGGCTCGAAAGACACAACGTCCGCTGTGACCTTGCTGCCGTCGATTTTGAAGTTGTTGATCTTGGACCAGATGAAGGCGATGGGATTGCCGCCGTCCATCTTGCCCGCCCGCTCCAGCGACCACACGATATCGCCGGGTGTGACCGGCGAACCGTCATGCCATTTGGCGCCTTCGCGCACCGTCATCCACACCTGTTTCTTGTCCTCGCTCCAGCCCCATTCGGTGAGCAGGCCCGGCTGGAATTCAAGGCTGGGCTTCTGGCCGATGAACTGGTCGAAGATCGAACGGTAGATCGACTGGATGGTCGGGTTCACCGCGGAAAGACCTGTCGTTGGATCGAACGAAGGAAGATTGACATTGTAAGCAATGGTGACGGTGCCGCCCTCGGCATGGGCTGCCGTGATGTGCAAGCCATTGCCGAGCAGCAGGCCGGCGGCACCGAGCTGCAGCACCTGCCGCCTCGAAAGATTGGTCATGAAACCCTCCCTGTTCTGAGCGCTGCGACCAGCCCGCGCCGTTACCTGGCATCAAAGGCAATATCCCCGAAATATTCAAGTGCATTTTTTTGCGCGAGATTGATGCAGTGCACATGCCTTCAAAACGCCTCGTAGACCTTCGTCATTGACTCGTCCTTCGTCTGTTTATATGAAATTGCAAGTATCGGACATAGGACATGGCGGACCATGGCGGAACGGTCGTTTGCACGGGAAGTTGAAGACTTGCGGCTTGGGGCGGGTGAGGAATTTCGCGGCGAGGGCATCCTCGCCATCACCAAGGCGCTCCTGCAATGCGGCGTGGCATACGTCGGCGGTTATCAGGGTGCGCCGATTTCGCATCTGATGGACGTGCTGTCCGACGCCTCTGACTATATGGCCGAACTCGGCGTGCACTTCGAAACGTCCGCCTCCGAAGCCACCGCCGCCGCCATGCTCTCGGCCTCCGTCATGTATCCGATCCGCGGCGCCGTCACTTGGAAGTCGACGGCCGGCACCAATGTGGCGAGCGATGCTTTGTCGAATTTGTCTTCGGGCGGCGTCACCGGCGGCGCCGTCATCGTCATCGGCGAGGACTATGGCGAGGGCTCTTCCATCATGCAGGAGCGCAGTCACGCCTTCGCCATGAAATCGCAAATCTGGCTGGCCGACCCGCGTCCCAATCTGCCGAGCATGGTGCATATCGTCGAGAAGGCCTTCGATTTGTCGGAGGCGTCCAACACGCCGGTCATGGTGGAAGTCCGCATCCGCGCCTGCCATGTCCATGGCCGCTTCATGGCCAAGGACAATCGCAGGCCCGCTTACACCTTGAAGCAGGCGCTCGAAAACCCATTGCGCGATGTCGGCCGCATCGTGCTGCCGCCGGCCTCATTCGCGCACGAGAAACTGAAGGTCGAGAAGCGCTGGCCCGCTGCCGTGCAATTCATCAAGGACCACAAGCTCAACGAAGTCTTCGGCCCAGAGGATGAGAGCATCGGCATCATCCTGCAGGGCGGCATGTACAATGGTGTGATCCGCGGGCTCCAGCAATTGGGCCTGTCGGATGCCTATGGCAACAGCAAGATCCCGCTCTCTGTTTTGAATTTTACTTATCCCCTGGTTGACAGCGAAATATTGTCCTTCTGCGCGGGGAAATCGGCAGTCCTCATCGTTGAGGAAGGCCAACCGGAATTCATTGAGCAGGCAGTCAACACCATCCTGCGCCGCGCCGATGTTCAGACACGGATTTCGGGTAAGGATGTCCTGCCAATGGCCGGCGAATATACGGCGGGCGTCATGCAAAAGGGCCTCATCGGCTTCCTTGAAAAGCGCGCCCCACGCCTGCTCGGCAACCGGCCGCCGCTGCCCGATCCATCGCCCGTACTTAACAGTCCGGAGGTGAAAGCGCTCGCCGAAGCCGTGCCGCCGCGCCCGCCCGGTTTCTGCACCGGCTGTCCGGAGCGTCCGATCTTCGCCGCCATGAAACTGGTCGAGAAGGAACTGGGACCGCACCATGTCTCCGCCGACATCGGCTGTCATCTTTTCTCGATCCTGCCACCCTTCAATATCGGCGCGACCACCATGGGTTATGGCCTGGGGCCCGCCGCGGCCTCCGCCTTCAACGTGAAGGCGGACAAGCGCGTCATATCGGTGATGGGCGACGGTGGCTTCTGGCACAATGGCTTGGCCTCTTCCGTCGGCAATGCCGTTTTCAACAAGCATGACGGCGTCATGCTGATCGTCGACAACTTCTATTCGGCGGCCACCGGCGGCCAGGACATTCTCTCGTCACGCGCATCGAATCCCAAGCGCAAGACCAACAATTCCATCGTCAACGCGGTCAAGGGCATTGGCGCCACCTGGGTGCGCCAGATCGACCGCACCTATAATGTCGCCGAAATGTGCGATACGCTGCGCGAGGCGCTGACCACCAAGGAGCCTGGCCCCAAGATCATCGTTGCCTCCTCGGAATGCATGCTCAACAAGCAGCGCCGCGAGAAACCGCGGATGGACAAGGCCGAGCAGGACGGGGAGCGTATCGTCCGCCAGCGCTTCGGGGTGGACGAAGATATTTGCACCGGCGACCATGCCTGCATCAGGCTTTCGGGTTGCCCCTCGCTGACCATCAAGCACACCGGCGATCCGCTACGCGACGATCCGGTGGCCACCATCGACCAGAGCTGCGTGGCCTGCGGCAATTGCGGCGACGTCGCCGATGCCGCCGTGCTGTGCCCTTCTTTCTATCGCGCCGATGTCATCCGCAATGCCAATCGCTGGGACAGGTTCAAGATGAAATTGCGCCGCGCGGTCATCACCTGGCTGCAGAAACGCCGCGAGAGCCGGCGCATCATCTTCGAAAGATCCGTAGGCTGATCATGCCGGAGCTGGCATCCGAAAGGCCGCTGACCCTTGCCATTCTCGCCATGGGCGGGCAGGGCGGCGGCGTGCTGGCCGATTGGATCGTCGCGGTGGCGGAGGCCGGCGGCTGGCATGCGCAATCGACATCCGTGCCGGGCGTCGCCCAGCGCACCGGCGCGACGCTCTATTATATCGAGATGCTGCCGCCGCGTGGGCTTGAAGTGCCGGTCTTCGCGCTGATGCCAACGCCCGGAGACGTCGATGTGGTGCTCGCCGCCGAATTGATGGAGGCCGGCCGCTCCATCCTGCGCGGCCTTGCCACGCCCGACCGGACGCTGATTGTCACCTCCACGCATCGCGCCTATGCGGTGGCCGAAAAGGAAAAGGCGGGCGAGGCGATCGGCGATCCGCGCATCGTCAATGCGGCCGTGGGCGTCAGCGCGCGCCGTGTCATCGCCTTCGACATGGAAGCGGTGGCCAAGGCCTTTGGAACCGCCGTGTCGGCCCCAATCCTCGGTGCCTTGGCGGGCAGCGGCGCACTTCCCTTCGAGCGCGCCGCATTCGAGGCGGTGATCGGGGCAGGCGGCAAGGGCGTCGCCGCATCGCTCAATGGCTTCGCCGCGGGTTTCGAACTTGCATCCACCAATGAACTTCCCGCCGCCCGCATTCAGCCTGAGCCGATGGTGGCGCAACTGCCCGCTACACTGGGCCATGCCGCACTTGACCGGTCCTTGGAAAGGATTCGCGCGCTCCCTCCGGTTCTTCATGCCATGGCACTGGCCGGATTGAAGCGCGTCACCGATTTTCAGGATGCGGCCTATGGCAACGAATACATTGAGCGGCTGCTCGGCCTCTATCGGCGCGATTGCGAAGTGGACGGCAACGCGAAGAGTTTCGCCTTCAGCCTCGCCGCCGCGAAATATCTCGCCAAGGCCATGGCCTATGATGACGTGATCGGCGTCGCCGATCTGAAGACACGATCGCAGCGCTTTGCCCGCATCGCGGCTGACATGAATGCCGCCAGCGGTCAGCCGATGTATCTGACCGAGTTCATGCATCCGCGCGCCGAGGAACTGGTGAGCTTGCTGCCGGAGAGGTGGGGCCGCAGGGTAATGGCCAATGTCAAGCTCATGGCCAGGCTCGACCGCTGGTTCAATAGATCCCGCAAGGTCGAAACCGCGACAATTCGCGGTTTTCTGCAATTGTACGCGGTGGCCGGTCTGCGTACCCGCCGCCGCACCCTGTTGCGCCATGCCGTCGAGCGCGCCCATATGGAACACTGGCTGGCGCTGACAACACAACATCTCGACTGCAACTATGGCCTCGCCACCGGCATCCTGTCGGCCCACCGGCTGATCAAGGGCTATTCCGATACCCACGCGCGCGGGGCTTCGAAATTCGACCGTGTCCTCTCCGCTGTTCCCTTGCTTGCCAGTCGCGACGATGCGGGCCAGTGGATGACGAGACTCATCAGTGCGGCCCTGAAAGACGAGGATGGCAAGGCGCTCGACGGCGCGCTCGAAACCATCCGCTCGCTCTGACTATTCGCCGCCGCCCGTGCGGATATTGCGCAGCACCTTGTGCAAAATGTTCACCAGGCTCGAGAATTCCTGTTCGCCGATGTCCTTGAACATCTGCTGGTAGCGGTTGAACATGATCGGCCAGAACACCGCGAAGGCCTCCCGGCCGGCCGCCGTCACATCCACCTCGCGCACCCGCATGTCGCTGGCGCGCGGCCGCCGCCGCACCAGATCGCGGGCCTCAAGCATGTCGAGGGTGCGGCTCATGGTCGATTGCTCGGTGACGGTCAGCACCGAGATCTCGTTGATGGTGAGGCCGCTATTGATGCTCAACACCGCCAGCACGCGCATCTGCGGCGTGGTGAGATCGTGCTTCTTCAATTCCTCCGCCAGATCGGCGTTCCAGCGCGCCGCGATGCGGTTCATCAAATAGGGCACAAAGTAATTGAGTCCGATTTCGCCGAGCGACGGCATCGACGTATCGGCCGCCGCCTCGCGGTGCAGCACGCCGCTCAGGAAGGAATTCTGATCATCGCTCATGAAAGCGCATTCGCCAGCAGAAACCCGGACCCGCCGCCAAGTCCCGGCCCCGGATGCGTGGAGGCGCCAATGTGATAGAGCCGCTTCACTGGCGTTTCATGGTTCACCGTGCTGCGCAAAGGCCGCCACAGGAAGAACCGGTCGATGCCGCAGAAGCCACCATAGGGATCGCCGCCCACCAGATTGATGTTCATCGCTTCGAGGTCGGCTGGTGAGTAGCTGCGCCGTTCGATCACCAGATCGCGGAAGCCTTCGATGTGCCGGGCGAGCAGGGCCTCGACGCGATCGGCATATTCCTCACGAATTGCTTCCGTCCAGCGCCCGCCGGCGGGTGACGTGATAACGCCCGCCGCGTCGCCCTTGACGACGC
>JANPCA010000096.1:0-11522 GCA_031430715.1 Hyphomicrobiales bacterium
AAGGTCGAGGGTCTCATGCTGCCCATGAGTGTGCGCGACAATCTCACGCTCGCCTCGCTGCAGCAAATGCGGAAAGGACTCGGCATCGACAGCCGCAAGGAAGGCGAAGCCGTCAAGGCGATGATCGAGCGTCTGCAAATCCGCGCGCCCGACACCAATGCGGCGGTTGCCACACTGTCGGGCGGCAACCAGCAGAAGGTGGTGCTGGCCAAGTGGCTGATGACCGAGCCCGGCATCATTCTCCTCAACGATCCCACCCGCGGCATCGATGTCGGCACCAAGCAGGAAATCTACAGGCTTCTGCGCAATCTCGCCGCCGAGGGCCGCACCATCATCTTCTACTCGACGGACTATGCCGAATTGATCGGCTGCTGCGACCGGGTGCTGATCCTCTATGGCGGGCGCATCACCCGCGAATTGAAGGGCGATGAGTGCACCGAGCACAATCTCGTGGCCAGCGCGCTCAATGTCGATACCAGACCGGGGGAAGCAGCTTGAACGACTGGCGCTACCATTTCTCGCATAATTTCGGAACGCTCACGGCGGTGGCCCTGTTCGTCCTCATGTTCTCGATCTATATCGGCAATCACGTGGCGGGCCTCAATCCGGCGGTGGCCACCACGGCGGCCAACAAGGCCGTGCTGCTGGCGCTCGTGGCCATGGCGCAGACCCTGCCGGTGCTGACGCGCGGCCTCGATCTCTCGGTCGGCATGATGTTCGTGATGGCCAATTGCCTGGCGTCCGTCATCGTGGTGGGAACAATTGGCGAGGGGCTGCTCGGCTGCCTCGGCGTTCTGGCGCTGGGACTGTTGGCGGGCTTCATCAACGGCGCCATCGTGGTGTGGGGACGCCTGCAGCCGATCATCACCACGCTCGCCACCGGTGCGGTCTACTACGGCGTATCGCTGTGGATGCGGCCGGAACCTGGCGGCGACGTGCAGACCGATATCGCCGACTTCGTAACCGGACAGTTGTTCGACACGGTGCCAACCGCTCTCGTCGTCCTGTTCTTCGTCGTCGTGCTGGTGTGGATTCCCTATCGCAGTTCGCCCCTGGGGCGCGGCGCCTATGCAGTCGGCTCGAACGAGCAGGCGGCCTATATGTCGGGCGTGCCGGTGGAGAAGTCCAAGCTGCTGGCCTATACGCTGAGCGGGTTCCTCGCCGCGCTCGGCGGACTTCTGCTCACCTTCAACACCTATTCAGGGGAGGCCTCGGCGGCGATCGGCGGGACCTATACGCTGAACTCGATTGCCGCCGTCGTGATCGGCGGCACCTCGCTGTTCGGCGGCTGGGGCTCGGCCATCGGCTCGGTGTTCGGCGCCTTCGTGCTGCGCACCATCGAGGATCTGCTTTTCGTCTTCGACCTGCCGCCGCTGTGGCAGCCGCTGTTCCAGGGTGTCGTTCTGCTGGTGGCCATCAGCCTCGGCGCGGTGCGCGTCTTCCGAATCCGCAACCGGCTGGAGCTGTTTACATGAACCTGGCGGCGACCGCACAGAAGGCAGGCCTCGATACTCCGGTCCTCGTCGCCTTCGGATGCATTCTGCTCCTCCTGATGGCGGGGGCGGCCTATTCGCGCGAATTCCTGTCGCCGGACTATCTGCTGCAACAATTGCAGGTGGGCGCCTTCCTCGGCATCATTGCGTCGGGCGCCATGCTGGTCATTCTGCTCGGGCATATCGACCTGTCGATTCCCTGGACGGTGACGCTCGGGGCCATGATGGCAACGGCCTTGAGCGGCTGGGTCGGTCCCGTGGGCTTCTGGTTCGCCATTCCCTTCGGCATTCTCTGCGGCACCTTGATCGGCGTGCTGAACGGGCTGGGTGTCGCCTATCTGCGGCTGCCGTCGATGATCTTCACGCTCGGCATGAACGCCGTGGTGCAGGGCCTGATGGTGCTGCACACCGGGGGCTTCGCGCCGCAGGACCATGCCACGGATGCCATGCACTTCCTGGCGGTCAAGCGCTCGATTTTCGGCATTCCCAACGCGCTATGGGTGTGGGCGCTGGTCGGGGTGATCGTGATTCTCATCCTCAAACGCACCGCCTTCGGCCGCGCCGTCTATGCCATTGGCAACCGCGAATCGGTGGCCTATCTCTCGGGCATCAACACCAACCGCGTGCTGATCGGCTGTTTCGCGCTGTGCGGCGCCTTCTCGGCGCTGGCCGGCGTGCTGCTGGCGGGCTATTCCACCAAGGCCTATCAGGCCATGGGTGACGCCTATCTGCTTCCCGCCATCGCCGCCGTGGTGCTGGGCGGCACCAATATCTTAGGGGGGCGCGGCAATTATCTGGGCACTATCGCTGGCGTCATCCTGATCACGCTCCTGCAATCAATTCTCTCGGTGATGCAGATGCCGGAGGCGGGGCGGCAGGTGATCTATGGTACGGTGATCATCGGCATGCTGCTGCTCTATGGACGCGGCGCCAAGACCCGAAGCTGAAGGGAGGTTCCTATGGCTGCAGTGCTTCTCAAGGATGTGACGGTCTGGGACGGCGAGAACGATCAAGCCTATCCTGGCGAAGTGCTGATCGAGGGCAACCGCATCAAAGCCGTGGCCAAGGGGCGCAACCAGATCGCGGCCGAGCGTGCTTCCGAGACCATCGGCGGCGGTGGCATGTTCCTGATGCCCGGCATGGTCGAGGGCCATTGCCATCCAAGCTTCGTCGGCATCTCGACCAATGCCGAGCTTGGCCGCATCGCTCCCGAACCGCACACTTTGCGCACCGCCGCCAATGTCAAGCTGCTGCTCGACCACGGCTTCACCTCGATCTTCGAGGCGGCCTCGGCCAAGCCGATGATCGGCGTCGCCATCCGCGATGCCATCAACAGCGGGTTGATCCCGGGCCCACGCATGCGCGCCGCCAGCCCGGAAGTCACCGCCACGGCGGGCTTGGGCGACGAACGCCGCCGCCATATTCACGAGGAGAGCTTCGGCCTCACCGCCGATGGCCCGATCGAATTCCGCCGCGTGGCGCGGGAATGCGTGCGCGACGGCGTCGACAACTTGAAGATCAATATCTCGGGAGACGAGTTTGTCAGCCACGCCCGGGCCGAAATCACCACGCTTGAGGACGATGAACTCGCCGCCTTCGTCAGCGTTGCCCACGGCTATGGCAAGATGGTCGCGGCGCACGCGCGCTCGTCGAAGAGCGTCAAGATGGCGGTCCGGCACAAGGTCGACTGCATCTATCACTGCGATTTCGCCGACGAGGAAGCGCTCGACATGCTGGAGAGCGTCAAGGATCGATCCTTCGTCGGCCCGGCCTTCGGGCTGGTGCACAATTGCGCCAAGGAGGGCGAGCTTTACGGCTTCAGCCGTGAGCTGGCGGAATCCATGCATCTCATGCGCAAGTTCGATGCGACCTGTGAGACCTATCACAAGATCCGCAAGCGCGGCATCCGCGTGGTGGTCGGCGGCGATTATGGATTCTCGATCACCCCCATGGGGCAGAACGCCCGCGACATCGGGCATTTCGTGAAATATTTCGGCTACAGTCCCGCCGAAGCGTTGCGTTGCGCCACCAAAATCGGCGCCGCCCTGATGGGCCATGCGGGCGAGCTTGGCGTCATCCGCGAGGGGGCGCTTGCCGACCTTCTTCTGGTGGACGGCAATCCGCTCGCCGATCAGTCGGTGCTCGTCGGGCCGGGGCGGTTCGCGATGATCATGAAGGATGGCGTATTGTACCGCGACCCGCGTTCACATCCGGCGCGCAACAGGCAGGTGGCTGCCGAGTGATCGACGACCCGCCACTGCTGACCATGGCGCGTGAAGTGCGGCGCGTGGCCCCGGACATCATCGATCAATTCCGCAATACACCCACCAGCTTCATCACCGACGCCATGGGCGGGCGTGGCGCCCTCGACTGGCGCATCAAGGCCATCGGCGGGGTGCGTCCCTTCGTGGGATCGGCCTTCACCTGCAACTGCGGGCCGGGCGACAATCTGGCGCTCTGTGCGGCGGTGGCACAGTGCCAGCCGGGCGATGTGCTTGTCGTCGCCACTGACCAGTTCACCGCAACCTCGGTCGTCGGCGATCTGCTGCTGGGCATCGCCAAGAACCGGGGCGCCACTGCCTTCGTGACCGATGGCCTGGTGCGTGACCAGAACGACATCGAGGCCCTGGACTTTCCGTGCTACGCCATGGGTGCCACGCCCAACTCGCCGTCGCGCAACGGCCCGGGTGAAACCGGCCTGCCCATTCAGTGCGGCGGGCTTCACATCTCCTCCGGCGATCTGGTGATCGGTGACCGCGACGGCGTGGTGATTGTGCCGCAATCCGCTATTCATCAGACACTCAAGCAGCTTGCCGCCGTGCGCGCTGCGGAAGCCGAGATGCTGGCCAAGGTGAACGGCGGATTGAAGGACGTGGGATTCGTCGCGGGCCTGCTGGCCGGTGAGCGGATCAGTTACAGAGACATTTGAGGGCTGGAGAGTACCATGATCGACTTCCCCATCATCGACACCCATGTCCATTTCCTCGACCAGCAGCGCTTCAAGTACAGCTGGGCCAAGGGCGCGCCGAAGCTGGCGCGCGACTGGACGCCGGGCGATCTCACGGCCTCGGCCAAGCCCTATCAGATCGAGGGCATCGTCTTCGTCGAGGTCGACGTCGACATGCCGCAATATCTGGATGAAGGCGATTGGGTGCAATCCCTGGCGGACAATGACCGGCGCATCAAGGGTTGCGTCGCCTGCCTGCCGCTCGAAAAAGGGCCGGCGCTGGAACCCGAGATGGCCAGGCTTGCCGGTCTCAAGGTGATGCGCGGCATCCGGCGTCTCATCCAGAACCAGCTCGATCCGGAATTCGTGCTGAAACCCGATTTCCTGGCGGCGCTGAAGCTGCTGCCCAAATACAACCTCTCCTTCGACATCTGCATTTTCCATCATCAGCTCTCCAACACCATCGAGATGGTGCGGCGCTGCCCGGAGGTGTTCTTCATTCTCGATCACATCGCCAAGCCCGGCATCAAGACGGGGCTGGTGGAACCCTGGGCGGCCCATATGCGCCGGTTGGCGGCGTTGCCGAATGTGGTGTGCAAATTGTCGGGCGTCACCACCGAGGCTGATCACGGCAAATGGACGCGTGAACTGTTGCGGCCCTATATCGACCATGTGATCGACTGTTTTGGCTTCGAGCGCGTCATGTATGGCGGCGACTGGCCGGTGTCGGAATTGGCGGGCAACTATCATTCATGGCTGGAGGTGCTCGACTGGGCGACGGCCAGCTGCACGGCGGAGGAAAAGCGCAAGCTGTTCCGCGACAACGGTATCAGGGCCTACCGGCTATAGCCATGAATCGCGCCGAGCTGCAGCGTTATGGCTACAGCGTTCACGCGCTCCGCGCCGAGGCCCGCAAGCGGCTTCCGCGCATGATCTTCGACATGGTCGATGGAGCGGCGGGCGATGAGCAAACCGTCAGGCGCAACGAGGCCGATCTCGCCGCCATCCAGTTCGTGCCGAAGGTTTTGAACGGGGCCGGCACGCGCCACCAGTCGGTCGAGATTCTCGGGGTGCGCCTGCCGTCTCCCATTATCATCGGGCCGACCGGGCTCGCCGGTCTGCTCTATCCCCACGCGGAGCTTGAAGCCGCAAGGGCCGCCGCCCGCTTCGGCACGATCTACACGACGAGCCATGCCTCGACCAGCACCATCGAGGAGATCGGCGCGGCCACGGGTGGCCCCAAGTGGATGCAGGTGTTCCTGTACAAGGATCGTGGCCTCACCCATCAATTCATCACCCGCGCCAAGGCTGCCGGTTACGTGGGCCTGGTGCTCACTGTCGATAATCAGATGACGGCGGTGCGCGACCGCGATGCGAAGAACGGGCTGATGTTTCCGATGCAGCTCAGGCTGCGCGGGCTCCTCGATCTCGCCAGCCGTCCGGGCTGGCTCATGCGCATGCGCAGGGCGCCCAATCCGACTTTCGTCAATTACGGGGCACGCACCAGTATTGGTGCCTTGGGGCCGGTGATGCTGGAGCAGCTCGATCCTTCGGTGAGCTGGAAGGAGGTCGAGTGGGTGCGGAGCCTGTGGAGCGGCCCGTTGATCCTGAAGGGCATCCTTCACCCCCAGGAGGCGAAGGACGCTCAAGCGCGCGGCATCGATGCGGTGGTGGTGTCGAACCACGGCGGGCGGCAGCTCGACGGCGCCATATCGTCCATCACGGCGTTGCCCCCGATTGTCGATGCGGTGGGCGGCAAAATGCTGGTTCTGGTCGATGGCGGCTTCCGCCGCGGCGCCGACGTCGTCAAGGCGCTGGCGCTCGGCGCCAGGGCGGTGCTCATCGGCCGGCCGCAGCTCTGGGGCGTTGCCTGCGGTGGCGAGGAGGGCGTGCTGTGGGTGCTCGAAATGCTGGCCCGCGAGATCGACCGGGCATTGGCGCTCGGCGGCTGGGATGGCATCGAGACGCTTTCCGAGGCGGTGCTGCGCCTCACAGACCGCCCGGCGCGATGATCACCGGCCTGTCCGCCTGTTCGCTGGCTTGCCTGATGAGATCGGCGGTGCCGCCTGGGCCGTCGCCGCCCCTGCCGTCCCAAAGGGCAATCAGGTGGAATGGCCCCCTTTGGCGGGCGCGCTCAATGATGCGTGCGTTGCAGGCGGCATAGGCTTCGCTGCTGTCCGGCAATCCCATCACCTCGCGGTCCTCCTGCGCCGTTTCCTTCCACAGACGCCGGAAGCGCTTTGTCCAGTCCGTGCGCGGCACGCCCTTTACCGACGTCACCGCGAAAATCTCAGGTGAAAAGGGCAGGATGACGATGGTCCTGAGGCCGAGGGCGCGGCATTCCTCATGGAACAGGATATCGCCGCCACGCGCCGCGCTGGCAATGCCGACCGGCGGGGGCTGGTCCGGCGCCAGGGCCTTCAGAATGCTGCCGCGGATCGCTTCGCGAGCGGCTGGAACAAGGGCTTGCGGAAACCGCGCCTCGCCGCGCTCCGGCAAATCGACCATGTGACCGGTGAAGACCAGAGACGATACGGGTTCGCGCACAGGAAGTATCGTTCCACCTTGACGGGATTGGCTATAGAAGGCGTGGCACGGCTGCCAAATCGGGGAATAACATGAAGCTGCTGACCGGCAAAGCGATGGTGTGCGGAGAGGCGGCGGGTGAACTGCTCTACGCCGATGTGGGCCTCAGTTTCTGGGGTGGTGTCGATGCGCGGAACGGCGATATCATCGACCGCCATCATCCACTTGCCGGACATAATCTTTCAGGCAAGGTTCTGGCCATCCCGTCGGGCCGCGGGTCTTGCACCGGGAGCAGCGTAGTGCTGGAGCTTCTTCTGAACGGCGCCCATCCGGTGGCCCTGCTGTTTGAACATCCCGAGGAAATCATCACCCTGGGTGTTGTGGTTGCCGATGAGATATTCGGAAAATCCATTCCCGTTGCCGTGCTGGGCAGCGATGGGTTTGCCGCGCTGAAGCAGGCGCGATATGTCAGCGTGAGCGGCGGCCGGGTCGCGTATTCCTCGATGCCAATACCAGCCGGCCCGGCACTCTCCGCGCCGCGGGTGGAAGCCTTGCCGTCATTCGCTCTCGAGGACCGGGACATTGCCATGTTGGCGGGAGAGCAGGGCCCGGCGGCAAAGGCCGCCATGCGGATCATCCTGCGGATGGCAGCGATTCAGGGCGCGGCCGGGCTTCTCGATGTCGGCAGGGCCCATATCGACGGATGCGTCTACGTCGGCCCCTCAAGCATTCTTTTCGCCGAAAAGCTGCGCGACCTCGGCGGCAAGGTTGCCATTCCAGCGACGCTCAATGCCATATCGGTGGACGAGCGGGGCTGGAGAAGTCAGGGCATTGCACCGGCGTTTGCAACGGCGGCGATCCGCCTGGCGGAGGCCTATGTCGCGATGGGCGCCAGCCCTGTATACACCTGCGCGCCCTATCTGCTTGAGAATCCGCCGGTTAAGGGCGAACAGATCGCCTGGGCGGAATCCAATGCCGTGGTGTTCGCCAACAGCGTGCTTGGCGCCAGAACGGTGAAATATCCCGATTACCTCGATATCTGCATCGCGCTCACGGGACGGGCGCCACTGTCGGGCTGCCATATCACCGCCAACCGCCGCGCCACGGTGATCATTCGCCTGCCCGAATTGCACGCCGCCGATGACGGATTTTTTGCGCTGCTGGGATATCACGTGGGCCTGCTCGCACCACGCGCCATTCCGCTGGTGACGGGCCTTGAGACGGTTATGGTCAGCAACGACGATCTCAAGTCATTCAGTGCCGCATTCGCAACCACATCCGCGGCACCCATGTTCCACATCCTCGGCGTGACGCCCGAAGCGCCGTCGATTGAAGAGGCGCTCGGAGGCTTCGACGCGGGGCCGCCTCTTGATGTCACGGCGGAGAGTCTGGAGAGAAGCTGGCGCGAATTGAACAGCGCCAGCGATCCCCAGGTCGGCGCCGTGTGCATCGGAACACCGCATCTCTCCGTCGAAGAATGCGCGAACCTGGCCCTGCTTTGCAAAGGCAGGACCAAGAGACCGGATATCGAGTTCATCGCCACTTGCGGGCGCCATATCCACGAGAAGGTCGCGGCGGCGGGCATTCTGGCGGAGCTTGAGGCTTTCGGCGTCCGTCTGGTGTGCGATACCTGCTGGTGCCAGATCGGCGAACCGCTGTTCCCGCCGAATGCCAGAACACTGATGACCAATTCCGGAAAATACGCCCATTACGGCCCCGGCCTGATCGGGCGGCCGGTGCATTTCGGAAGCATGCGCGACTGTGTCGATGCCGCCTGCACGGGCCTGGCCAAGGGCCGCCTGCCGGAATGGCTACTCAAGTTGCAACGGCACGGGAACGCCGCGCATCGCTGAAATCAACGGGCCGAGGAATTGACTCGCGGCCTTGCCGTCATCTGGTGCTTCGCACCATCTTCCCCCGCGGGCGGCGGAAGATGGAAAGTGACGCGGACACCTCACCTCACATACGACGCCTGAACGCTGTTCCCATAGGCACCCAATTCCGTCCGCGTTCCGGCGCGGGGCGGATTGTTGGGGACGGGGCTTAAGGGGTCGCCCTTGGCGAGGCCTGGGCTGTTGATGGAGTCGGCGATATAGCCACCCGGCGTCCAGTGGCCGAAGGCCGACCTTAGGTGGAAGTCTCCAGCCGCCAGCGAAACGAAGCCCGGATTGGCGGGCGGCAATATCCCCTTGCCGAAGGTAATCGGCAGACCGTTATTGACGAAGGTCTTCTGTACCATCGCATAGCTGACATTGACGGTGGCACCCGCGCAGGCGGCGGGACAGGAGGTGACGAAATCCTGGCCTACCGCGTTGCCCCAGAAGATCGCATTGACGAACGAGTAGCTCTCCGATTGCGGGTTTTCCGCGTCAATCTGGACGCCCGCTCCGCGCGCGCTGCAATTCGGGGTCTTGGCGTTCAAGTTCGTCAGGTGATCGAACCGGGCGGACGTGCCGGGGCCGGAATCGAGATAGATGTTGCCGCCGCAATTGCCGTCAAGGATGTCATGATCGCTCAGGCATTTCGCGCCGTCGTCGCAGAATAATCCGCCGCCCGAAATGCCGGCGCGGTTGCCGCGATAGATGTTCCAGGCGAGGCGCGCCGTGGTCTGCTGGCCACCGCCGATGAAGGCGCCCAGATACAATCCGCCGCCCCAGCCCGTCACGCGGTTGTTGACGAAGTCATTGCCAACGATCGTAAGCTGATTGGTAAATAAATAGAACGCGCCGCCATGGGCGATCTGGGGTTCGTTGCCGAAGTTCGTATCGATGCGGTTGCGGGTGATGGTGACGCTGTTCTCGTTGGTCGAGTCAATGAGGAAGCCGGCCCCGCCGCGGCCGCAGCGGTTCCTCAGGAAAACATTACCCCTGATGGCACCCGAGACATTGCTGAGCGCGAAGCCGGCACCGGCAAGACCCGCACTCCGGCAGACATTGTCATGAATGAAATTATTGGTGAGGTCGAAGCGCTGCGACAGGAAATAGTCGCGGGCGATGGCCTGCGAATAACCGCTGATCTCGAAACCGTCGATGGCGGTCAACTGATCGCCCGTGGGACCGGGGTCGACGATGCGCAGGAACGATCCGCCGTTGCCTTGCGCCTTGCTGATGAAAGCAACGGAATCGCGCACCGCGAAACCTGCCGCGCGTTGAAAGCCGCCGGCCAGGGTGAAGGCCTTGGTGCCCGGTAAAAGCTGTTCGGCATAGATGCCCTCCGCGACGCAGATGACGGCGCCCTCCGCCGCGGCGGCGATGGCGGCGGCAATGGTCTTGTGCGGCTTTGCGGCCGTTCCGTTGCTGGTGCCTGCAAAGCCCGCGTCCACGAACCGCGTGCAAGCCGGGATCGCCGTGGCCCGCGCCACGCTGACCGCACGTGGAACGCTTTGGGAAAGAGCGCTTCCACTGGCAGGCGCCATGATGAAAGCCAAGATCGTAGCAATGGCCCTGATATTCATTCGCTCACCTCCAACACGTCCCAGCGCTTCAGGCCCAATGCCGAAGCGAGCAGTTTCATACGGTCGCCGACCACTTCGCTGTCGGGCACCCGGGCGGCCTCTCGCACCTCGAGGCGGAGGCAATCGGGCAGGAGTTTCAGCCGCGAGCCCCGCAGCACGGCGGGCACGCTGCCCGACAGGCGATAGGCCAGCAGGATGGCGCGGCCGAGAATTTGCGCGCGCTTGCGGGCGGCGGGCGAAAGCAGCGTGATGGCGGGCGAGAGCCAGGGCGCGTCGGGCTTGCCCAGATAGCGCGCCTGGATGACGGCGGCGAGGAACACGCGCTCGCCGTGGCTGATGCCGATGAAGGGGAATTGCAGCAGGCGGCGGAAACTGTCCTCGGCGCGCAAATCCGGATGATCGCGCCAGGCGAGATCGGACAGCGCGCAGGCCGCAACCCGCAGACGGGTGTCGGCCGGCGTCTCGCCTGGGAACAAATCTGCGGTCCACGTAACCAGGGCGGAGGCAAATCCCGGCACGCGGGCCAGCGGCAATCCGATGAGGCGGGCGCCCTCGACCAGGGGATCGCGGTATTGCTCGGACTTGGGCAACTGCGCATAGAGCCAGCCCTCGCGCAGGCCCAGGGCCGAAAACACCACGCGCTCCGGCGCCAGCCGCTTCAGCACCCGGTCAAGGGCGATTGCCGCAGCGGGAAGGGTGCGCACCCGGCGCTCGGCAACGCCCGGCAGGCCCGCCAACTTTGCCAGCGGCATTTTCAAGAGTGACTTAGCGAAACGGCGCAGCTCGGCGGTATCGAGCTGATAGCCATGCACCACCGGGACGGGCGCCTTCTCGATCATCATGTGAATCTTGGCCAGCGAGCGCCAGCCGCCGCCCACCGCGTAGAAAACCGGCCGGTTCAAGGTGGGGGCCAAGTTCTTCGCCAAGAGTTCATCGATGCGTTTCTTGGCCGCCTCGGCGCCCTCGGCCAGGAGAGCCTCGACCGGCAGGGCGCCCAGGGGTAGGCTGGTCCAAGTGCCCCCGGCGTGATCGTCGATGGCTTCGGCCACTTCCAGGCTGCCGCCACCCATGTCGCCGACCAGTCCCATGGGGCGGAAGAAGC
>JANPCA010000097.1:0-2105 GCA_031430715.1 Hyphomicrobiales bacterium
CGGGACCCATGGTTCAACATACTGAAACGGCAAGGCTTTTGCTCGAAGGCCCAATGGGTCCCGGCTTTCGCCGGGATGACGGATGTGGGGGCATAAGAGTCACCTCATCTGGCATTTGGTCTTATATCGGTTTTGATATAGAAATCAATTCCAGACTTCGCCGCGACGGCCGGCCCAGGCTCAGACCTTCTCCGGCGGCGGCACGCCCGCCGCCTTGGCCACTTCGGCGGCGAAGTCGTCTTCTTTCTTTTCGATGCCTTCGCCCAGTTGCATGCGGGCGAAGCCCGTCAGCTTGACGTCCGCGCCCGCCGCCTTGGCGGCTTCGGCGAGCGCCTGCGTCACCGTCTTGGCGCCGTCATGGACATAGGCCTGTTCCATGAGGCAGTTTTCCTTGGCGAAGGTCTTGAGGCCGGAGGCCACGATCTTTTCAAGCACATGAGAGGGCTTGCCGGCGTTCTTCTCTTCCAGGATGGCGCTCTCGCGGGCCAGCAAGTCGGCTGGCACGGCGTCGAGCGTCAGGGCCACCGGATTGGTGGCGGCCACATGCATGGCCAGCAACCGGCCGAAATTGGCCAGTTCGTCCTTGTTGCCCGCCGACTCGAGCGCCACCAGCACGCCGATCTTGCCGAGGCCGGGGGCGATCTGGTTGTGCATGTAGGAGCCGATGACGCCGTCGCCCACGGCCAGGGCGGCGGTGCGGCGCACCGTCATGTTCTCGCCGATCGAGGCGACCATTTCGGCCACATATTCGGCGACCGCATGAGTGGAGCCCGGATAATGCGCGACTTTAAGCTTCTCCGAGTTGCCGTCGGCGGCGAGCGCCAGTTTGGCGATTTCGGCGACCATGGCCTGGAACTTCTCGTTGCGGGCCACGAAGTCGGTTTCCGAGTTGACTTCGACAAGTGCGCCCACCGTGCCGCCGACCGCCAGGCCGACCAGGCCCTCGGCGGCGATGCGGGTCGATTTCTTGGCGGCCTTGGCCAGGCCCTTGGCGCGCAGCCAGTCGACGGCCGCCTCCATGTCGCCGCCGGTGGCGGTCAATGCCGCCTTGCAATCCATCATGCCCACGCCGGTCTTGTCGCGCAGGTCCTTCACCATGCCAGCCGTAATGTCGGCCATGATCCACCTCTTATGTATTTGCAATATGGTCCAGCGCTATCAGACGGCCGGAACTTCCTCGGGCAGCGGCTCCTCGGCGGCGCCCAAGTCCACCCCTGAACCCGACTGGGCCAGCGAGATGCCCTCGATGCAGGCGCGGCTGATCAGGTCGCAATAGAGCGCCACGGCACGGCCCGCGTCATCGTTGCCGGGAATCGGGAAGGTGACACCCGCCGGGTCCGAATTGGTGTCGATCACCGCGATCACCGGGATGCCGAGACGGTTGGCTTCCTTGATGGCAATCTGTTCCTTGTTGGTGTCGATGACGAACAAGAGATCCGGCGTTCCGCCCATGTCCTTGATGCCGCCTAAGGCCTTGTCGAGCTTTTCCTTGTCGCGGGTCATCTGCAGGAGTTCACGCTTGGTCAGGCCAGAATTTTCCTTGGCCAGCATCTCATCGACGGTGCGCAGCGTCTTGATCGAATGCGAAATGGTCTTCCAGTTGGTGAGCGTGCCGCCCAGCCAGCGCGAGTTCACATAATATTGCGCCGAGCGCTTGGCCGAATCGGCGACCTGTTCGGCGGCCGAACGCTTGGTGCCGACGAACAGCACGCGGCCGCCCTTGGCGACGGTCTCGGCGACGGTCAGAAGCGCCTGATGCAGCATCGGCACGGTCTGCGACAGGTCGATGATGTGAATGCCGTTGCGGCTGCCGAAGATGAAATTCTTCATCTTGGGGTTCCAGCGGTGCGTCTGGTGGCCGAAGTGTACGCCTGCTTCCAAGAGCTGGCGCATGGTGAAATCTGGCAAAGCCATGCGGGTAGTTCCTTTTCCGGTTGATCCGCCGCGGGGCTGAAGTGACCGGGATTTCCCGGCACCGGATGGATCTGGCACTATGTGGAGGTTTCCCTCGTGTGCCGGAGCCTGGCCCCGCGTGTGAGTTTTAGTAACGCGGCGGGCTATAGACGTGCCACACCGCGAAAGCAAGGGGTGCGGTTTGTGCTCGC
>JANPCA010000098.1:0-2925 GCA_031430715.1 Hyphomicrobiales bacterium
CAGCCAATCTCACCCTCATAACCCAGCCGCCCTTCGCCCCCGAAGTGAACCCCGTTGAAAACGTCTGGGAGTATCTGCGCAAAAACAAACTCGCCATCCGTATCTACGAAACCTACGACGCCATCGTCGAAGCCTGCTGCCAGGCCTGGAACGATCTCATTGAAACCCCAGACCGCATCGTCTCGCTTGCTACCCGTCAATGGGCGGAAGTGTCATAACTTATGACGGTTGGTATCATTTCTTCGCCCGCTCGATGCCCTCCACAATCATCTGCTCCGCCTCCGCCGCATTGCCCCAGGCGACGACCTTGACCCATTTGCCTTTTTCGAGGTCCTTGTAATGCTCGAAGAAATGCTCGATTTGCTGGCGGGTGATTTCGGGGAGGTCGGTGAATTCATGGACATTCTCGTAGCGCCTCGTCAGCTTGGGTGTCGGTACGCAGATGATCTTCTCGTCACCGCCGGCCTCGTCGGTCATCTTGAGGACGCCGACCGGGCGGCAGGCCACCACCGCGCCCGGAATGATGCCACGCTGGTTGGCGATGAGCACGTCGACCGGGTCGCCGTCGCCCGACAGCGTGTGCGGGATGAAGCCGTAATTGCCGGGATAGCGCATCGACGTATAGAGGAAGCGGTCGACCACCAGGGTGCCCGCCTCCTTGTCCATCTCGTATTTGATCGGCTCGCCGCCCACCGGCACCTCGACGATGACGTTGACTTCCTTCGGCGGATTTTTGCCGGTCGAAATGGCTTCGATGCGCATGGGGCTTCCTCTGCTCTGGGCTCCGTGGCCGGAGTCTTGCCATGAGATGGCGTTTGACGCCATTGCTCTTCTGTCAGGGAAGGGCCCTTTCCCTTTGCGCCGTGGCTCAGAGCAAGCCAGCCTCGACTTTCGGCAGGCAGCATTTCTTGAACTTCTTGCCGCTGCCGCAAGGACAGGGATCGTTGCGGCCGATATCCTTGTAGGGATTGACGGCGGGCGAAGCGTCGAAGCGGGAGAGAATGAGATCGTTGATCTCTTCGTCGTCCAGATCGAGTTCGCCGTCATCCTCCGCATTGGCGTAGCGCCAGCGGCGCATTTCCTCGACGGGACTACGATACGCGAGTTGGCTCGGCTCTCCCGGAGAACTGCGGGCTTCCTGCAGCATGGCCTCGAAGTCCTCGTAGTCCAGCCAGATTTCGTCGAGGGCTTCCTCCTCGAATAATTCCTTCACCTGCGGCACAAGATCTTCGAACAGCAAC
Source organism: Hyphomicrobiales bacterium (assembly GCA_031430715.1). Taxonomy (GTDB): domain Bacteria; phylum Pseudomonadota; class Alphaproteobacteria; order Rhizobiales; family Aestuariivirgaceae; genus Aestuariivirga. The sequence goes on from JANPCA010000098.1 coordinate 1,242, forward strand.
TGGGCCACGGCATCGATCCAGCCATTCCAGGCAAAGCTCGTCCGATGCGGTTCGCTGGCGAAAAAGGCGAGCAGAAAAGCATGGGCATCGGTACGCGTAACGACCCCTTCTTGGACGAGCAGGACATAGGCGCCGAAGGCGGCATCGCGCACGTATTCGCCGGCCGATTGGTCGAGAATGAGCGACTGGAGGGCCGCGATATCGCCATCAAAGAGGCGCGCCAGCAGCGACGACACGCTTTCGGTGATCGTATCGCCCAGCATCTCGCGATGCGGGGAGGCGAGCAATGACAGCAGCGGTTTGAAACCGCGGGTGTCGCGCCACTCGGCCAGAAGATGGCAGGCAATATCGGTGCGGTAATAGAGACCCTCGATGTCAGCTCCCAGGCCTGCCGCACTGCCCTCGATTTCCGCGACAAGCAGCGGGGCGATTTCGGCGCGCCGCTCGTCCGCCAGGCCGATGGCCTCCTCTGGAAACGCATCGGGCCGCACGAAAGCCGCGAGAATCTCTTCATTGCTCATCGTCATGGGGCATTCCTACTGCGCATGACCCGGCAGGGGCGGCATTGCCAACGTTTACACCATGCCGCGCCGCCCGGCAATTCGTGTGGGGTTTGCCGGAACTAGGCCGCGCTCTCGGCTTCCTTGGAGCGGCTGACGCGCTTTCTCAGATGCGGGTCGAGGATGGCCTTCCTCAGGCGGATCGACTTCGGCGTCACTTCCACCAACTCATCCTCACCGACATAGGCCAGGGCCTTTTCCAATGACATGCGGATGGGCGGGGTCAGCACCACCGCCTCGTCCTTGCCCGAGGCTCTGACGTTGGTGAGCTTCTTGCCCTTGATGACGTTCAATTCCAGGTCGTTGCCGCGCGTATGCTCGCCGATGATCATGCCGGCATAGACGCGGGTGCCGTGCTCGATGAACATCGGCCCCCGGTCCTGCAGGTTGAAGATCGCGTAGGCGACCGCGTCGCCGTCGCTGTTCGACAGCAGCGCTCCGGTATGGCGGCCGGGGATTTCGCCGACATAGGGCGCGTAGGAATGGAACAGGCGGTTCATGATCGCCGTGCCGCGGGTGTCCGACAGCAGCTCCGACTGATAGCCGATCAGGCCGCGGGTCGGCGCATGGAAGACGATGCGCTGGCGGCCGGTGCCAGAAGGCCGCATGTCGCGCATTTCGGCGCGGCGCTCGGAGAGTTTCTGGACGACGATGCCGGTATAGGCCTCGTCGACATCGACGATGACCTCTTCGACCGGCTCCAGCTTCTCGCCGGTCTGCTCGTCGGTGCGGAACACCACGCGGGGCCGGCCAACGGTCAGCTCGAAGCCCTCGCGGCGCATGGTCTCGATCAGGATGCCCAATTGCAATTCACCGCGGCCCGCCACTTCGAAGGCATCGGTCTCGTTTTCGGATGGCGTCACCTTCAGCGCCACATTGCCTTCGGCCTCGCGCAGCAGGCGGTCGCGGATGACTCTCGACTGTACTTTGTCGCCTTCCTTGCCAGCGAGCGGCCCGTCATTGATGCGGAAGGTCATAGTCAGCGTCGGCGGATCGATCGGCTGGGCGTGGATCGGTTCGGTCACCGCGGCATCGCAGATGGTGTCGGCGACGGTGGCGGTGGTGAGGCCCGAGAGGGCGATGATGTCGCCAGCCTCGGCCTCATCGACGGGAATGCGCTCCAG
>JANPCA010000099.1:0-9158 GCA_031430715.1 Hyphomicrobiales bacterium
AGAAATCATCCCTAGCAGCTAGCCTCACCGTGGCATCCATGATGCTCCTCGGAGCGGGCGCGGCCCAGGCAACGACATTGACTTTCGATACCAATGCCGATTGCAGCACATCGGAAGTCAGCATTGCCTCACCCGGACCAATTTTTGGACCCTGCGGCCTCGGGGGCAGCCCGAATGGCACAAGCGCTCTCGTCCAATTGGGAGATGGCGTGTCCTACTGGGTAGCCGTCTTCACCTCCGTCGTATCGAATGTGTCGATTGATCTTGGCGACTTTAATCAGGACGCGGACAGATTGTTCCTGTGGGCTTGGGACGAGAACAACAATGATTTATTGCCTAACGCCGAAGTCGACATCGCCGCGAATTTCACTGGCATGGTCACCTTGAGTCTTGCCTTGTCCGGCATCAAGTCGATCGTCTTCGGCGTCTATGGCAGCGGCGTCTATGCCGACAATCTGACCTTCACGCCCGCGCCGCGGGTGCCGCTTCCCGCCGCTCTGCCGCTGCTGCTGACCGGGCTTGGCGGCCTGGGTTTCGTCGGCTGGCGCCGCAAGCGGAGTGCCGCTTCCGCCTGATCGGCTTTTAATTTCGGGGAGCCCTGCGGGTCTTTCGAGGACCAGCAGGGCTTTTCTTTTGGGCGTCACCCGTCTAGGGTCCGGCCTGCTGTCTGGCGGAAAACATGCGCACGCTTTCTCCCATCAAGGCCATTTCGCACGCGTTGCGGTCGGTCATCACTTATCCCGCCGTGGCCATTCGCATCGGCCTCTTCTGGATTCCCTTGCTGTTCGCGCTGGGCGTGCTGGAAATGTGGATCGGAGCACCCAGTCCGCAGGTGCCGCAACCGGGCCTGCCGCACCTCATCCAGTTCATCTCCGCCGTGATCGGCATCGTCGCCGTCAGTTCCATGGCCGTGAGTTGGCACCGCTTCGTCCTGCGCGACGAGTTGGGCCCACCCACCCGCCTCGATAGCTATGTCTGGCGCTATGCCGGCAATTTCCTGCTCATCGTCCTGATGGTGGCGGCCCCCATGCTGCTCATCGGCGTTGCCCTCGCCTTCATGCAGACGGCGGCCTCGGTGATCCTGATACCGGCAGGCCTGCTGGCGGGCGCCACCGTCTACCGGCTGTCGATCAAACTGCCCGCCGTTGCCCTCGGTAAGTCGGACTTCAGCTTTCGCGACGCCTGGAAAGTCAGCGAAGGCTATTTCTGGCAGCTGCTCGGGGTCTTTCTCCTTAATACGGCCATGCTGCTCGGCGCCGTCCTGCTGCTGCTCGCCATCATCAGCGGTGTCAGCCTGGCAAGCCCGCTGGCCGCCCAGGTGGTGGCCCTGATCCTCAGCGCCGCCATCCAGCTTTTCTACACCCTGTTCAACGCCAGCGTCTTCACCTCGCTCTACGGTTTCTTTGTCGAACGCCGGGAATTCTGAGAGCACCTGCGCGCAGCCGCCAAAGACGGGACTGGACAAATGATTCGAACGATGCCATATTGATGATAGTTGAGACAATATGGCATTGACGAGGTTCCGATATGAAAGCCCAGCCTCTCACATTTGACGCGCCCGCCTCCCACCAGCCGGAAGGCTTCGGTGAAGCGCCAGCTTCCGGCCTGATTGGCCCGGACCCGTTGCAGGAGAAGTGGGAACAGGCCTGGAGCCAAATCCTCGACGGCAAGGCTGTGCAGTTGAGCCCGCGCGAGCTCGGCCTGTGGGCGGCACGCTTCACGGCCGAGGAGCTCGACGAGCTCGTGATTCCCAAGCGCACCCTGGCCCGCCGCCGCGCCCAGAACGAGGCCCTGACGGTGGAAGAAACCGACAAGGCGCTGCGCCTCGCCCGCATCTGCACGGAAGCCGACCGGGTGTTCGGCGATCCGCGAAAATCATCCCGCTGGCTGCGCAAGCAAAGCCCGGCCCTGTCCGGAAACACGCCGCTGGCGCTCTTGAAAAGCGAGGCAGGCGCGCGCGCCGTCGATGATCTTCTGGGTCAGATCGACCACGGCATGTTCGGCTGATCAGCCGCCCCATGCGGCTGTGGCGCATTTCGAACTATGCCGACCTCTCGGGGCTGGGGGGATTACGCTTTCCGGCCCGCTGGCATAGCAAGGGAAGGCCCATCATCTACACCGCCGAACACCCGGCGGGGGCGCTTGCCGAATTCCTCGCCCACCTCGATCTCGAGGATATGCCGGCGTCGTTCCAGTTGCTCACCATCGAAGCCGGCGATGTCACGCCATTGGAGATCGCCCCGCCGCACTTACCGGACGGCTGGGCATCCGATCCCCGGATCACCCGGGCCGTGGGCGACGGCTGGCTGCGCAACGGCCAAAGCCTGCTGTTGCGGGTGCCCTCGGTGCTGGTGCCCGACGCCTTCAACATGCTGATCAATCCGCTCCATCCGGACATTGCGGCGCTCAAAATCGTAAAGTCCCAAACAATCCCGCTCGACACCCGCCTCACCCGGCGCTGAATGACGGAGTGGAACCGAAGCCGCCCTAGATGGTTGTCCAAGGCAAGTCCACGCCTTCAACGCAACCATCATCCCAGAGGAGCGGCATATGTCCAAACAACGGCCCGAAGCATTGGCGGAATTCGCCGAGTCGGCGCGCCAGAAGCCCCAGAACGGCAAACCCGGCCGGAAACCGCTGGAAGCCGATGCGCACACCATACCGGTCCCGGAAGACAATGCCCTCAAGCATGACGCCGCGACCCGGGTCCTGCAGGAGGGAGCCACCGGCGAAGACAAGGGCAGCGAGGATGCGATCGGCAAACTTCACGACCGCATCGTCGAGAGCCGCTAAAGGCCGCCCGCGCCTAATCCGCGAAAGGATCCTTCATCAGGATCGTGTCGTCGCGCTCCGGCGACGTCGACAGAAGCGCCACCGGGCATTCGATCAGCTCTTCGAGATATTTCACATATTTGATCGCCTGGGCCGGGAGCTGCGCCCAGCTGCGCGCCCCCGCCGTCGTGTCTTTCCAGCCTTCGAAGCTTTCATAGACCGGCAGCACCCGCTTCTGGGCCTCCTCGGCCGCCGGGAAGCGGTCGTGGCGCTTGCCGTCGAGCATGTAGCCGGTGCTGACCTTGATCTCATCCAGCCCGTCGAGCACGTCGAGCTTGGTCAGTGCGATGCCATGGATGCCGGAGGTCTTGATCGCCTGGCGCACTAGCACAGCGTCGAACCAGCCGCAGCGGCGTTTGCGCCCCGTCACCGTGCCGAACTCGCGGCCGCGGGCGCCGATCGTCTCGCCGATGTCATTGTCCTGCTCGGTCGGAAACGGTCCAGACCCCACCCGCGTGGTATAAGCTTTGGCGATGCCCAGCACATAGCCGATCGACGATGGCCCGAGGCCGGAGCCCGCCGCCGCCTGTCCGGCCACCGTGTTGGACGACGTTACGTAAGGATAGGTGCCATGGTCGATGTCGAGCAACACGCCCTGCGCGCCCTCGAACAGGATGCGCTTGCCCTCGCGCTTCAAATCATCGAGCAGCGACCACACCGCATCCGAGAAGAGCAGAATGCGCGGCGCGATTTCGGCCAGCTGCTGGGTGAGATCGGCGCCCTTGACCTCCGCCTGGCCCAGGCCCCGGCGCAGCGCATTGTGATGCGCCAGCAGCCGTTCGATCTTGGGGCCCAGTGTCGAGAGATCATGAAGATCGTTGACCCTTATGGCACGGCGCCCGACCTTGTCCTCGTAAGCTGGCCCGATGCCCCGCCCCGTGGTGCCGATCTTGGCCACGCCCGCCGCGGCCTCGCGGATCTGGTCCAGTTCCCGGTGCAGTGGCAGGATCAGCGTGGCGTTGCCGGCGATGCGCAAATTGGCGCGGCTGATGTCGACACCTTGCGATGACAGCTTGTCGATCTCGGCGGCCAGGGCCCAGGGGTCGATCACCACGCCATTGCCGATCACCGACAGCTTGCCCGGCCTGACGATGCCCGACGGCAGCAGCGACAGCTTGTAGGTGACGCCGTCGATCATCAGCGTATGCCCGGCATTGTGCCCGCCCTGGAAGCGCACCACCACGTCGGCGCGCTCCGACAGCCAGTCCACCAGCTTGCCTTTGCCCTCGTCGCCCCACTGGGCGCCGACCACTGCCACATTTGCCATTCTTCGACCCTCTCGGCACACGAACGGCCCCGGAGCAGAGTTGCCGCCGCCGGGGCCGTTGCGGGCTCTTACACGATTGGCCGGCGAAGGCAAATGGCGGAAGGCACATCCATCCCGGGCCGAATCAATTGTTGAGCGTGTCGAAGGGGGTCCAGGCGGGTTTCCCCAGCCAGCGCGGATGAATGCAGCCCCGCATCCCGCAGATCAGATGCCCCGGATACTTGCGCAGCCAATCGGCGGCGATCGCCTGGGCCCGAACCGCCTCGGCCCGGCTCAATTCGCTTTCCTCCTGATCGCGCGCCCGCTCGGCATCGGGGTAGCCTCCCGCCGCCGCCAGGTTGAGCCAGACATAGGCCCGGACCACATCCTGCTTCATACCCCGCCCCGCCGCATAAGACATGCCCGCGGCGTACTGCGCATCCGCCAGCCCGTTCTCCGCCGCCCTGCGGTACCACTTGAGGGCCAGCCCATAATTCTGCGCCATGCCCCGGCCGTCATCGTACATCACGCCCAGACTGAATTGCGCGAAGGGATCGCCGCGCTGGGCCAACGGCTTGATGAGGTTCAACGCCGCCGTATAGTGCCCCCGCCGGTACTCGGCATTGCCGCGCCCGAGATCGTTGGCGAGGGCGGGCTGGATCAGGAGCGCCAGCGCCACACCTGCAGCACCGAGCCAAGCAGTTAAGTTCATGTCATAACCCCGCAGAATCGCATGGGGTCTTGTACATGGTCGGCGCGTCACTCTCAATCGCCAGCACCTCTCCCATCCTGCGGGCGAAAGAAGGCGCATTCTTACTCCCCTTCTCCCGCCTGCGGGAGAAGAAGGCGCGGCGCGCGCCAGATGAGGGAAGGGCCGCGAGTCGCTATCGAAGTGGTTACGGCAAGCAATTTGCAGTCCAGCAGCGGACGCAGCGACCACTGCACAACTCCCCACTCCATTGTTCCTGCGAAAGATCATGTGAAGAAATTGCTGCAGCACAGCCCGCGGCAAACAAAAGCGGGATGCCAGCCTCCGCTGGCATGACGGAGGGTTGGTATAGAAACTCGACCTAAATTATTGGAATATAACAATATATCTCCTATTTCCGTCATGCCAGCGAAGGCTGGCATCCCGCCTCCTTTGGTCACAACGAGCACGGTCGACGATTTCTTCACAGACCCCTACGCCGGAATGACGGATTGGTATGGCGGCCAGGGTAGCGGGAATCTGGCGGCCGCGGTGTTTGATGGCAGCTCGAGATTTGCAAGCAAATGGATCCCGGCTCGTGGCCGCCCCCTCATCCGGCGCTCCGCGCCATCTTCTCCCGCAAGCGGGAGAAGATGTGTAATTAAGCGACAACTCCCGCTTGGCGGGAGAAGGCGCCCGAAGGGCAGATGAGGGATCGTCCCGCGAGCCCCTCAATTCAAGTTGAATCCCACCTGCATATCCTTTGGCCAGGTGATCTTGAAGCCATGCTTGATGATTTTTTCCGCGCCTGGTTCGAGGTCGAAGCCCCAGGCCAGCACGCCGCGTTTCTTTTCGAAGTCCTTGACCGATGGGATGGTCATGCCCGACAGGGTTTCGACCACGATGTCTTCCTGCGCGGCGTAAGGCATCTGGTCCAGCACCGTCACTGGCAGCTTGAAATCATGCAGGTTCTTGATGGTGATGTCATAGGCGCGGCTGTCGACGTTCGACGTGGTGAGGATACCCTCCTCGCCGATCTGGCGGGTGACCTCGACACGCTTTACTTTGATCAGGTCATCGGCGCCGAAGCCGAGCTTGGCCTCCTCGCCGGGCGACAGCAGCGGCAGGAAGCCCTGCCCCATGTAGACGCCGTCGCGGTAAAGCATGGCGGTGCCGGGCAGAAGCGGCGTCTCGCCATTGAGCGTGAAGGCGGCGGTCAAGTAGGCGTTGGGATCGAGCTTGGGGACAGCGCGGGCCGAGAGCTTGGCATCGATGGAAGCCGTATCGATGCGCACATTCTTGGCGGTGCCGGTATTGTCAACCGAGACGCGCCCCGGAATGGCATAGAGCGCCTGGAAGCCGGCGATCTCGATCTCCGCCTGAAGCTGCTCCATTTTTCGCTTGGATTCCTCAGGTTCGGCAGCTGCGTCCCGCGCCAGCAACTCCCCCACGGCCTTCGCCGCCATTTCCGGCGCCGCCGGAGCCGCATCGCTGCGGCTGCGGTAATTGGCATCGCGGCCGCCGTCGAAGCCCTCAATCTGCTGCGGCAGGATATCGGGCGCCGCCGTGGCGCCGATGGGCCTGGCGGTCGAGAGCGTCAAGTCCACATTGTCCCAGACCTCCGTCGTCGACTGGGTGACGGTGGCGCGGCGCACCAGTTCGATCTTCGCCGCTGTATTCTTGTCCGGTGAGGAAAGCCTCGCATCATAGACCGGCTGCCAGCCGGCACCCGAGATGCGGTACTTGAGGCGGAAGGTGCCGGACGTGGCTACGGGCGAGGCCAGATGCACGCTCACCAGCATGCGCGCCTGCTGTTGCGGTGCCAGCTGCGCCATCTGATTCGAGATATCATTGACCTTGATATCGATGTCGCGTTGGCGCAGCCGCGAATCGATCACCAGTCTGGAAAAGCCCTGCAGCTTGGCGCCCACCAGATCGAGCAATTGCCCCAAATCCTCAGGCCCGAAGCTCTTGATCTCGCCCTCCTTGGTGGGCTTGGTGAAGGCGCTCCCCGCCAGTTGCTGCATCAGGCTCTTCTGGTATTCGGCGTCGGCGATCACCTGGTCGAGCTGCTGGCGCTCGTCCTGCAGGCGCTGGATGTCAGCCTCCATGGCCTTGCGCCGCGCCTCCGTTTCGGTCGACGGCACATAGACCAGCCGGGCATCGACCGAACCGATCTCGACCTTGGCCTCCGATTGGCCCTCGACGCGGATGGTCTCCGCCATCAGGTCGCCAGGCAGGCCCTCGAACACCAACGTGTGTTCGCCAGCCTCGATCTTGGCTTCCGCACTGCGGGTCACTTCGGCTCCACTGGGGAAGACGGTCACCGCATCGACTTTGGAAAGGGCTGGAATGACGGCGGCAAAGGCCGGTGTCACGGCCGTGGCGGCCAGCAACATGAAAGCAAGACGGGTAAGCAACATGGGGTTCCTCCGGTTGGCCCCCCGGCCAACGGATGCCGATCAAGCAATGGGCTCACGGCGGATTGAGGGCCGGATTGCGGCTAAATTCGCGGACGAATAAGTGTGTTGACGGTTAGGGTTACGGATGCCAGCTTGGCCCGCAAATCGTGAAAACCCTGGAGAGCCCCGATGCAGCGCCTGTCCGCCCTCACCCTGATCCTTCTCGGATGCACCAGTGCCCAGGCGCTCAGCGCCGCCTCCCCGGAGGAAGCCGCCCGGCTGACGGCGGTCCTGCAATCCTATCTCTCAGCCGAGCCCGGCGTCGTGACGGTGACGCCTTCGGGCGAGGGCTATGACACGAAGATCGATCTGGCGCCGCTGCTGGCCAAGGTGAAGGAACCGGGCTTCTCGGCCCAAGTGTCGCCCATCGAGATGAAGCTCACCGGCCAGGGCGGCGGCAAGTGGCAGGTCGATCAGAACCAGCCGCTGGTCTTTCAGATGAAGGTCGACGGCAAGGCCGACATGAAAGGTTCGATCGGGGCCGTCAAGAGCAGCGGCGTTTTCGACGAGGCCCTGGGGACTTTTGCCACCCAGTCCTCGGACATGACGGAGTTTGCCTTCGAGCAAACCATCACGGAACAGGGCAAGACCACCAAGGTCAGCTACACGCTCGCCGCCGTCCACCATGAATCGTCCATGTTCGCCTCCGGCGGCGGCGTCGACGGCACCAGCAAATATACCATGACCGGCCTGCGCGAGACCATTGCCGTGCCCGGCCGGTCCGATGCCGGCATGCCGCCCATGGAATTCGCCGTGGAAGTTCCGAGCGCCGTGCTTGACGCTAAAGTAAAGGGCCTGAAGCCGCATGCGCTCAATGGCCTTGCCGCCTGGTTCGTGGCCCATCCGGCTGCCGATCTGATCAAGGCCGATCAGGCGGCCCTGAAGGACAAGCTGCGCGACGCCTTGCCCCTGTTCCAGAGCGTGGGCGCCACCTACAGTTTCAGCGATATGTCGGTCAACACCATGATGGGCCGCTTCGGTGTGGCCAAGCTCGATGTGGTGGTCGATGCCAACGGTATCGTCGAGGATGGCCGGGTGCGGGAGAAATTCACCTTCAGCGGCCTGACCCTGCCCGACGGCATCGTGCCGCCCTGGGCCGCCACTCTGGTGCCCAGCACCTTCACCATCGATTTCAACGCCGCCGATTTCAACCTCGCCGCCCCAGCCAAGCTCATCATCGACAATTTCGACCTGAACCAGGATCCGCCGCTGAAACCCGAAATGGAGCAGCAATTGCTGCAGGCCCTTCTCCCCAAGGGCACGGTCACCGTGGGGCTCGGCCCCAGCGAAGTCATCGCCAGCATTTTCGATCTCAAGGCCGAGGGCAGCATGGTTGCAGGCCCCATGGCGATGCCTGCGGGCCAGGCGCTGGTCAAGCTCAAGGGCCTCGACGAGATCATGGCGGCGATCCAGGCAGCACCCCCCGAAATGGGCATGGGGCAGATGGCCCCCATGATCATCGTCGCCAAGGGCATGGGCAAGCAGGAGGCGGACGGTTATCTCTCCTGGAAAATCGAAAGCACGCCACAAGGCTCAGTCACCATCAACGGCGTCGACCCGATGAAGATGGGCGGGCAGTAGCGGAAGAAGACCTCCTCCCTTTTCCTCCCTTTTCCTCCCTTTTCCTCCCTTTTCCTCCCTTTTCCTCGGCATTATGTAGGATGCGCAGGAGCGCGGCGGCGGTGGTGAGCGATGAAGTGGTTAGATCGATCGGCTTGCTTGGCTGTCATCGCTAGCGACTTTCTCATCATTGTGGAAATTGGCCAGTTCGAATTTGTGTTCTTCCCTATAGCCGCTGACATCACTGTGGATCGTGACAGTCCAGCGCGCGCAGAACCTGTGTTTGTAGGACCGCCCAAAAACATCGTCATAGTTGACAATGCCGTAAACACAGATGTCTTTAGCGTCGCCGACGCCCGTTCGATCTTCC
>JANPCA010000100.1:0-4665 GCA_031430715.1 Hyphomicrobiales bacterium
GTGCCGAACCCTGGGACATCGTCATCTCGCCGGACGGCAAGCGGGTGTTCGTGTCCAACAGCGGCCAGGATACCATCTCGGTCATCAACGCCCAGACACGCAGCCTCATCGGCAGCCTCGACCTGCGCAACAGCCTGTGCAACGACCCGAACCGCGACCGGCGCTTCCAGCCGCGCGGCTTGGCCGTCATTCTCGCCAACACGCAGCTCTACGTGACGCGCTTCCTGTCCTTCACCAGGGCGAGCGGCGGCAAGCAGGGCATCGACACCGGCAAGGAAGGGGCGGTCTGCCGCATCGCCATCAACACGGCGGCCACCACGATCGCCGGCTATGTGCCAGCCCAGCTGCTGACCTTCGCGCCGCGGCTAACCGGATTCGCGGTCGACTCGAATGGCGTTGCCGGGGATGAACCGACCACCGCTTTCCCCAATCAGATGCAAAGCCTGGTGATCCGCGGCAACAAGGGCTTCATGCCCAATATCGCGGCGTCGCCCTCTAGTCCGTTGAAGTTCAACAACGACACCGAGGCCTATGTCACGTTCCTCAACAACATCGGCAGCGGCGTGCTTGCCGATGGCGGATCGCTCAATCTGCATCTGGGCGCCCGCAATCCGGAAGCCGGCAAGAAGAAGCTATTCTTCGCCAATCCCTGGGCCATCGCCTTCACCAACCAGGCCGGAGCCGGATTCGGCTATGTGGTCTCGGCCGGCAGCGATCTGCTTGTGAAAGTCAAGGTCAACGCCGCCGATGCCATCGGCTTCACGGTCGACGCCGATACCACGCGCTATGTCGATCTCAACGATCCGGACAATCCGGCGACGAGCGGCGCCAATGCCGGCAAGAATCCGGTCGGTATCGTGATCACTGCCAATGGTACGCGCGCCTATGTCAACAACCACGTGTCGGGCAACGTATCGGTGGTCGATACCACGACCGACCAGGTCATCAAGGTGGTGCAGACGGCCAACCGCCCCGCTTCGGGTTCGCTCGGCGAGGAACTGGCGGTCGGCGCCGAGATGTTCTTCTCGTCGCGCGGCAATTTCATCCGCCCGGCCGGCGCCACGGTTTCGACCGAGGAACGCCTGTCGTCGGAAGGCTGGCAGGCCTGCTCAAGCTGTCACTTCAACGGCTGGACGGACGGCGTGGTCTGGGCCTTTGGCGCGGGCCCACGGAAATCGGTCAATCTCGCCGGTTCCTTCAATCCGCAGAACCGCAACGTGCAGAAAATCCTCAACTACTCGGCGATCTTCGACGAGGTCGAAGACTTTGAAGCCAATATCCGCAATGTGTCGGGACCCGGCAACCTTGCGGCGCCGGTCACCTGCCAGTCCGGCCTTCCCACCAGTTCGCTCGATCCCAACCACGGTTTGCTGATCGGCGACAACGGCGATATCAACACGCCCCCCTGCGTCGTCAACCAGTTCGCCAAGGCCAATGCCGGCCGCCGGCAGCTCGGTGTCGATCCGGTGGGCGCCAACACCCGCGTCAATGCCATGAACGCCCTCAAGAAATGGGTGCAGTTCGCCATCCGCGTGCCCAACGGCATACGGAGCAGCGCTGAACTCGTGGGCGGCGTACCGCTGTCCTTCATCAATGCCGGACGCGCGCTGTTCGTCCAGCAATGCTCGAACTGCCACAACGGCGGCTTGTGGAGTTCCAGCAACAAGACCTTCGAGTCACCGCCGGCGGGTGCCCAGATTGCCTGCGAGGTGAATCTTGCGGCGGCGGCACCGGCAGGCTCGTTCTGCCTGACGGCGCCGGTCACCGGCGATCCGATCGGAACGCAATATCTGAATGCGTTCCTGGAGGATGTCGGCTCCTTCAACCTCGGCGTGACGGGCGGTGGCAACCTCATCGCCAATAATGTCGGCGCCGTCGAGAAGGCGGGCGCGGCAATCGTAGCCGGTCTTTCGGGCGTGCAGAAGGATGCGCTGGGCCGCGACTACAACGGCGACGGGCGCGGCATCGGCTACAATGTCCAGTCACTGCTCGGCGTCCATCTGGTGCAGCCCTACATGCACAACGGCGCCTGCGAGAGCCTGGCCTGCGTGGTCGGTGACGCCGACCACCGCACCGGCAACGGCCGCTTCCCGGACCTGCTCGACACGCCGGCGGAGCGCAAGAACGTGGTGCTGTTCCTCGAGTCCATCGACGCGGAAACCGTGCCGCTGCCGTAGGCTGACCTCATCAATGTGACCGCGCCCGGAAGAAATTCCGGGCGCTTTTTTTTACATCTTCCGCGCCATCGTCAAGCCGTCGCAGATCGGCACCATGCAGATTTCGACGCGCGGGTCCGCCTTGATCTTGGCATTGAGGGCGCGGATGGCGTTGGTGTCGGCGTCGGATTTCTGCGGGTTGGCGACGTCGCCGCTCCACAGTACATTGTCGACGAGGATGAGGCCGCCCGGGCGCAGCAGCTGCAGCGCGCCTTCATAGTAATTGTCATAGCCGGTCTTGTCGGCATCGATGAAGCACAGGTCGAAACTGCCCTGCTCACCATTGGCCAAGAGCCGGGCGATGACCGCGCTGCCGCCGTCGAGATGGAGGTCGATCTGGGCTGCCACGCCGGCTTTCGTCCAGAAGCGGCGGCCGATATCGGTCCACTCCTTGGAGATATCCGCGCAGGTGATGCGGGTGGCGCCGGCCAACGCCATGGCCAGGGCGGAATAGCCGGTGAAGGTGCCGAATTCGAGGACGCGCCTGGCGCCCATCAGTTTCACCAGCAGCGCCATGAAGGCGCCCTGCTCCGGCCCGATCTGCATGACGGCACTGCCGCCGAGCTTGGCGGTTTCGGCGCGGAGTTCCGCCAGCACCTCCGGTTCGCGGCAGGCGTGGGTGGCGTAATAGTCATAAAGTGCGCCGCTAAGGCCGATGGTTTTTCCTGTCATGTCAATTCCCTATGGGCTCCAGTTGAAAGTTCGGTGAAGGTCATGGCGCGGCCTCTTTCGGGGCCTGTATGAAGCGCTGGTAGAGCCAGCCGATGCCGACCAGGCAGAGACCCAGGCCGATGAAGCTAGCGATGCGGTAAAGTCCTTCGAGGCTCGACATGTCCCACAGGAAAACTTTCAGGACGACCAGCACCATGACACCCAGCCCGGCATAGCGGACAAATTGCCGGGCAAGCCGCAAGCCCGCCACGAAGAGGGCCAGCGCCAGTGCCAGCCAGACCGCCGAATAGGCATAGGATTCGGCGATGCTCAGCGACCAGGGCAGCAGGGTTGGCCCTTGGAACACCCGCTTGGTTTCGAGCGTCACATAGGTAAAGACCAGAAGCAGCGCCAGCCCGCCGGCCAGCGGCTTCAGAGCCTTCCACCCCAGACTGCCGCCTTTGCGCGCCACGAGAGCGAGAAGCGGCACCGGGGCCAGATAGCTGAGCAGCAAGGCATTGAAGATGATGTTGCCCGGCAGCGGTTCGCCGCTGACCAGGGGATTGAGGGCCAGCAAGGAAAAGCCAAGGATAGCGGCAACCGACGCCGCCAGAAGCAGGCGGGCGCCCCACAGGGCGATACCTGAGGAATAGAGCCGCTGGCGGTAGAGCAGCCCGTAAGCGGCGCCGAGCCAGGTGAGAATATGGGCGGACATTTCCAACAGGCCCGGTTCATCGTCTGCAACGCCGCCGCCGATCAGCACGCGGAGTTCGAGGGAGGCCAGCGAAATCAGAAGCCCCAGGCTAAGGCCTTCGAGGCCGATGGCCGATTTGACATAGCCCGCCGCCTTCAAGACCCGGCTGGATATCAGGAACAGAATGGCTGGAACGCCATAGCCGTAGATCAGCCAGTGCTGGCCTAAAGGAAGGCTGCGGTCGTCGAGCCACAGGCTGCGCGACACGAAGAGCCGGATGGTGACCAGCGACCCAAGTGCCGCCGCAACCGAACCTTGCAAGGTGACACGCATGTGGCCCGCCAGCAGGGCGAAGAGCAGAACCAGGGCGGCGATGACGAGCGTCAGCCAGAGCTGATCGAACAGGCGGTCGGCGGCAAACAAGACCAGCAGGGCGGCGCCAATCGACAGGAGGCCCGCACTCAGGTTTTGAGCCGCCTCCGCATCGTGACGGGTTCGGCCCGGATAGGCGGCGGCCAGCAGGCCTAAGGCAAAGACGGCTCCGGTCACGGCCCAGATCGTGACACTGAACAGGGCATCCACCCTGCCCCATGCGCCGAAGACGAAGAGGATGGCGGAGGCGCCACCGAGGCCGCCCCATAGGATGGGTGAAGGCTTCAACCGCGCGCCGAGGCAGCCCAGCGCCGTAAAGGCGGTGCCAGCGGCCAGCATCCAGTAGAGGAATTGCCTGGCCACCGGCCCCAGCACGGAGGACCACAGGCCGTTCTCGTCCATGGCCAGCGCATGGAGCGCCACGTCCTTCCAGGCCATCAGCACCACGAGCGCACCGGCGGCGGCAATTGCGGCAAGGATGTCGAGGCCGGACTTCTTCCAGCCGATGGCGCTCAAGCCCGCCATGGCCGCCATGAACAGCGCGATGGCCAGCGTTCCATGCTGGGCCTGCTGCACGAGAATGGCGAGCAAGGCGCTTTCGGCGGCAAGGCCCACCAGGCCAATCTGCAAGGGAGGAGTCAAGGTGGCAGCGCGGCGCAGGTCACCGCTCTCCTTCTTCAAGATGGCGGGACCCGCAATGCCGTAGAAAGCGATCAAGCCCATGGCGTGGGC
>JANPCA010000101.1:0-2024 GCA_031430715.1 Hyphomicrobiales bacterium
CGCCATACGGGTGGACTGTTCGGCGCGCTTCTCAAGCACCAGCCGCATGGGCGTGCTCCTTCACTTCGTGGGCGCCGGCCATCAGCAGGCCGATCTTTTCCGATGTCATCTCGGCGGCGGGATAGGCCTCCGACAATTGCCCGCGCGAGATGACCGCGATGCGGTCGGCCACTTCGAAGATTTCATCGAGGTCCTGGCTGATGACGAGGACTGCCGAACCTGACCGCGACAGATCGATCAGCGCCTGGCGTATGGTGGCGGCTGCTCCCGCATCGACACCCCAGGTCGGCTGGTTGACGACGAGGATGCCAGGCTTGCGGTCAAGCTCGCGGCCGATGACAAATTTTTGCAGATTGCCGCCCGACAAAGCGCGGGCTTCGGGATCGGGTTTGCCTTTGCGGACATCATAGGACTTGATGACGCGCTCGCTGATATTGGAAGCGCCACCCCGCTGCACCATGCCGGACCTGACCAGCGCTGTGTCGGAGGAATGCCGCGTGAGGATGACATTCTCGGAGAGGCGGAAACCCGGCACGGCGCCGTGACCCAGGCGCTCCTCGGGCACGAAGGCCGCCCCGGCATTGCGCCTGGCGTTGACGCCATCGCGGCCCGTGGGCTTGCCGTCGATCGCCAGCATGGCATCGCGTGCCAGCGAGCGCTCGCCCGAAATCGCGTCGAAGAGTTCCGACTGGCCGTTGCCCGCCACACCGGCGATGGCCACGACTTCGCCCGCCTTCACATCGAGCGTCACGTTCTTGAGTTCGACCGAGAACGGCCCTTCGGGATCGAGATTGAGGTGGTCGAGCTTTAGCCGGGACGCACCTGTTTGATGTTTCCGCCCGCCGCGCACCACATGGATATCGCCACCCACCATGAGCTTGGCCAGACTCGAAGCCGTCTCCTTGGTCGGATCGACATTGGCGACGACCTTGCCGTGGCGCAGGATGGTGGCGTTGTGGCAGAGGCGCTTCACCTCCTCGAGGCGGTGGCTGATATAAATAACCGCACAACCTTCCTTGGCAAGCCGGGCCAGGGTGCGGAACAATTGGTCGGCCTCTTGCGGGGTCAGAACGGCGGTCGGCTCGTCCATGATCAGCAGGCGCGGCTCCTGCAGCAGGCAGCGCACGATCTCGATACGCTGGCGCTCGCCCACCGAGAGGTCGGCGACGGTGGCCGAGGGTTCGAGCGGCAGGCCGTAATCCTTCGAGATGCGGGCGATCTTCTCCGACAACTTGGCCATGTCGAAGTCGCCTGGCATGGCGAGCGCGATATTCTCGGCAACGGTCAGCGCATCGAACAGCGAGAAGTGCTGGAACACCATGCCGATGCCGAGTTTCCGCGCGGCGGCGGGATTGGCGACGTTGACCTTCTGGCCGTTCCAGCGGAATTCGCCGGAAGTTGGTTGCAGGGCGCCGTAGATCATCTTGACCAGCGTCGATTTCCCAGCGCCGTTCTCGCCCAGGAAGGCGTGGATTTCGCCCGGCTTCACACGCAGCGTCACATCGTCATTGGCGCGCAGCGTGCCGAAAATCTTGACGACGTGCAGGGCTTCGAGAAGATAGGTCGCGTCTGCAGTCACAACGGACGTCCCCCACCGCCCGTCATCCCGGCGAAAGCCGGGACCCATTTTTCGGTACGTCCCGATGGGAGCTGTTCCGTTCCATGGCCGCCGTGGGTCCCGGCTTTCGCCGGGATGACGGAAGAAAGGGAACATTGCTCATGCAGCATCACGATCTGCGCCGCCGTGGCCAACGCGATGGCGGCGGGTTCCTTGGAGCGGATGCCTGAAACGCCGATCGGGCAGATCAGACTATTGATGCGGTCCTCGGCAACACCGGCCTCGCGCAGCCTTTTCGCAAATCGGGCGCGCTTGGTGGCGCTGCCGATCAGTCCCACATGGGCGACGTTTTCATTGCGCAGCGCCGCATCGGTGATCGCCAGGTCAAGGGCGTGGCTGTGGGACATGACGAAGACGAGGCTGGCGGGAGGCGCATCAGCCAGCATCGCTACCGGATCGGCGGGCG
>JANPCA010000102.1:0-4383 GCA_031430715.1 Hyphomicrobiales bacterium
TGAGCAGCGGGCGGCGGCCGATGCGGTCGGACAGCGCACCGACGGCGGGCTGCAGAGCCATGAAACCGAGGAGCGCGAGCGCCGAGACGCGGGTGGCATCGACCTTGGTCCAGCCGGCGGACAGCACAAGATATTTCTGCATATAGGTGGTGAAGGTGTAGAAGGCGAGGCTGCCGCCGGCCGTCAGCGCGAGGACGGTGACGAGCGGGCGCGGGTGCTGCAGCAGCCGGCGCATCGGGCTTTGGTGGTCATCGGCAGAGACGGATTTGAAGGCCTCGGTTTCCACAAGGCTGCGGCGCAGGATGAAGACCAGCACGGCGCAAGCGGCCCCGACGGCGAAGGGCACGCGCCAACCCCAGGCCTGGAGTTCGGCCTCGGTCAGCCAGCCTTGCATGACGATAAGCAGGCCCAGCGCAAGCAGTTGCCCGCCGATGAGGGTGACATATTGAAAGCTGGCGAGGAACCCGCGGCGGTGTTCCTCCGCCACTTCGGACATGAAGGTGGCCGATGCGCCATATTCGCCGCCGACCGACAGCCCCTGGACCAGGCGGGCGACGAGCAGGATGAGCGGCGCGCCGAGGCCGATCTGCGCATAGGTCGGCGCGACGGCGATGAGCAGCGAGCCAGCGCACATCATGGCGACGGACAGCGTGAGCGCCGCCTTGCGGCCCTGGCGATCGGCATAAACGCCAAGCAGCCAGCCGCCGATGGGGCGCATGAGGAAGCCGATGGCAAAGATGCCGGCGGTGTTCAGCGCCTGGGCGAGGGCATCGCCCTTTGGAAAGAAATTCGGCGCGAAATACAGGGCGAAAGCCGAATAGGCGTACCAATCATACCATTCGACAAGATTGCCGGCCGAGCCGCCAAGGATTTGCCGCGCCTGCGACGGGGCCGGCTCTGCCACTAGCGCGCGAGCGGAACGCCGGTATCGGCGGGAACGACGGGTGCGGGCGCGACGGTCGGCGTCGGAGCAGCAGCGCTGGGGATCGGCGCCAGGCTGGTGTCGATCGGCTTCACCTTGTTGGTGCCGGCGGCGAGGACGGCGATCAGGATCGACGAGGCGATGAACAGCGTGGCGAGCACGGTGGTGGACCGGGTGAGCAAATTGGCCGCGCCGCGCGCCGACATCAGGCCGCCCCCGGTGCCGCCGCCAATACCAAGGCCACCGCCTTCGGAGCGTTGCAACAGGATAACCGCGACGAGCGCCAGGGCGATGAGCGTGTGAACGACAAGCAGGAAGGTGGTCACGGCGAAACTTTCAGAGCGCAAGCGCGCGAGGTTGCGGGCGATGTAGCGATGTGGGGCGCGAAGGGCAAGGTTGGGCGGTTGGGATGCGCGTCGGATACGAGAGGCGCAGTCACCGCGATATGTCATTTAATTTTCGTGTCCCCTGAAACTGGCAAATTCTTGAGAATCGCCCGTCGTCACGAGGCTGCGGTTGTCAGATGAGTAGGCATCTTCCCGATGATAAGCCGCATAGCCTCCTCATCCCAAGCATAATAGATTCTGTATTGCTCGGCATTGTTCCGGGAGTTGCCATATTTGAAATGCTCGTAGAGAACCCAAGTGACACTGCCTTCGGTGACAGAATATTGCGGTTCCTTCTTCGCACGATCGCGCCTAGCAAAGCATGGCTCGTCCTCTACGCCGAGTTTCGCCAAAGCCATGACCGCCGCGTTCTTACGATCCATGCCACCATGGATTTTTGACGGTATCCAGTAGTCTCGGATCGCAAGCAGCGTCTTTTCGATACGCTCCAGCATGTCAGCATGGCCATTTACGCGGCAGTCCTTAATGGCCCTACTATGAACGAAGATATGCGGCCCGAGCGTCTCGGTAGCCCAGTCTTCTAGGTCTTCGTAAGAAAGCAGCAGCCGGTCATTTGGCTCCTGCGAAGCAACTTCGCCCAATCCTGCTAGGCGAGCAATCAGCTTGAAATTCTCGGTCTTCAGATTGTCGAGATCGGCGCGTATGCGGGCAGCCTCCGTCTCAGCAGCAGTGCGTTTAACGAGTTCCTGCTGCATCAATTCTTCAGCGCTTTCCGCGTCATCCCTAGACGATGCGGCCACGGCCTTGGCAGCCTCAAGCTCGGCCCGCAGCTTTTCGACTTCTCCGCCAACAGCTGCATTGGCTGCCGCAGTCGTTGCGACCTGACGGATCTGCGCGATATGCCAAAATCGGGAGTCGCCTTCGCGATCCCGAAAACCGAGTGGGAAGACACTTTCTGCTAACGAATCAAGCAGCCATTCTCCGTGCCTGGGCGTGCCACCAGCCAATTGCGGAAGCCACAATGGATGGGCAAACTGGTCTTCGTTGTCGTCGGTTAGACCCGGCATATAGATGCGGATCGCGCCGTTGAAGACCGACATGCGCTTGGTCAAAAGCCGGGTCAGTTCCCAACTCGCGTCGGCCTCTAAATAGGCGATATGGGCAGCACCCGACAGACGCGTTGCTATCCGCTGCGGATTGATCTGTGGGCCACCAGATGCGTCGGTCGCAATGGCAACAATCGGCAGTCGCCGGTCGCCGCGATAAGCAAGGTTGGCGAGCTCGTACACATTTGCTGCGCTGTAGACGGTGGGCGCTTCAGTGATGGCAACACCATCGGCTTCGGCGGACAGTATCGAAAGAATATCGCGCACAACCCGCTGCCGAGTAAGCTTCACCCCCATGCCTGGAGCACGCCTCGCCGAGAGTTGTGCACCAAAGCGGACAAGGTCGCCGGCGCGGCGCTCGACAAACAACTCTGTCGACCACATTTCACCAAGGTCCGGTCGAAAGCCGGGTTCATCGACGCGTGCCGCCCAAGTCGCGCCTTCGTCGCCGTCAAAGCGGATAGCGTGGCATTCGTTGGCACCTTCGACGCCGCGCAGATCAAAGCTCAGACGGTCAAGAGCCGGGGATGGAAGGGCAATGCCGGCTTTGGTGCCAAGCCAGGTCACCGACTGGTTGATGGCCTTTTCAAAAGCATCGGTGTCCGTGAGGGTGAAACTGACGCGGCTGACTGGCCGCAAGTTCATTCCCGTTCGCCGGCTTGGCGGGCGCGGCATTTCCAGGCCCGTTGTCATGCGTCTTCCCCCGGTTTGGTGAGCAACGGGCCACCCCCGACAATTCAGCGCCATCCCTGATAGTCGTATTGATAGAGCTGACCAAAGCCCCAGTCGATGCCAGCGCCCTTTGCTTCTAAACAACTAAGGCTCATGCAGGGCAAGCGGCAAAATAGAGAAATACCACACTTATATTCCTGGAATCACCGCAAGCGTGGAAAATTGACCAGTTGCAGCTTTGCGATCGATTTATGTTGCGACCGCGGGCGGCAGGGCGCGCTGCGCCTGTGGGAGCTCATGGTTTTCATGGGTCCCGGCCTACGCCGGGATGCCAGTGGGGCGATTGGCGTTCCATCCCTCGCACCCGCTGGGGGTATGGGGCCGCCGCCGCAATGGAAAGGAAGCTCGCTGCGGTAAGGCTTGCGCCGCCCACCAAGGCTCCGCCGACATTGGATTGGCCGAGGAGCAACGCGGCGTTTTCGGGTTTGACCGAGCCGCCGTAGAGGATGCGCGGTCCCTGCCCCGCGGCACCGAAGCGCGACAGCAATTGCCCCCGGATGAAATCATGCATCGCGGCGACGTCCTGGGGCGTGGGGGTGCGGCCGGTGCCGATGGCCCAGACGGGTTCATAGGCGATGGTGAGGCCATCAAGAGCATCGGGCAGCGAGCCGGCGAGCTGGGCGGCGACCACCGCCTCGGCCTCGCCGGCGTCGCGTTGGGGTTCGGTTTCGCCGACGCAGACGATGACATGCAGCCCGGCGGCGCGGGCGGCGAGGGTTTTGGCGCGGACTTGCGCATCGGTTTCGTGATGGTCGGTGCGGCGCTCGCTATGCCCGGTGAT
Source organism: Hyphomicrobiales bacterium (assembly GCA_031430715.1). Lineage (GTDB taxonomy): Bacteria > Pseudomonadota > Alphaproteobacteria > Rhizobiales > Aestuariivirgaceae > Aestuariivirga. Next base: position 3,889 of record JANPCA010000102.1, read on the forward strand.
GACGAAGCTGGCGCCGGCGTCCGCCAGCATGGCGGCGGAGATGCTGCCGGTGTGGGCGCCGGACACCGCGTGGTGGCAATCCTGGCCGCCGATGGCGATGCGGCCGGCGGCGGTGTGGACGGCGCGATCGATGAGGGTGAAGGGTGGAGCGATCCAGAGGTTGTCGCGCCCTGCCCCAGCCACAGCGGCGATCTCGGGCAGCGCCGCGGCGAGGCCGTGCATTTTCCAATTGCCGACGATGAGCGATTTGGGCACGGGTTTTGACCTTTGGTTGCAGCGATGTCCGGCGTGCCTTGTGGCAAGCCCGCGCCGCCGTTACAACCGCGCGCTTTCCCGTATGTGTCCGGAACTCCGCCCAAGATGATCACCTTCATTCGCCGTTGGTTGACGAGCTGGCCGGTGCTGGCGCTGCTCGGCCTGGTGCTGGTTGCCTTTGCGGTGACCGGCGTGGGCGACCCGTTCGGCAGCCGCACGCCAACCGGATCGGTGGCCAAG
>JANPCA010000103.1:0-2106 GCA_031430715.1 Hyphomicrobiales bacterium
GGCGGCACCGCAGCGCATGCTGCGCCTGCTGCAAGGTGACGTTGGGTCGGGCAAGACGGTGGTGGCGTTGCTGGCGCTCGCAACCGCCGTCGAAAGCGGGGCGCAGGGGGCGTTGATGGCGCCGACCGAAATCCTGGCGCGGCAGCACCACAACGGACTCTCGAAGCTCTGCGAAGCGTCGGGCATCTCGGCCGCCCTGTTGACGGGCCGCGAGAAAGGCCGGGCGCGCGAAGGTATCCTGTCAGGTATTGAATCGGGTGCCATCAACATATTGATCGGCACCCATGCTCTGTTCACGGAGGATGTGGTGTTCAAGGATCTGGGCCTCGCCGTCATCGACGAGCAGCACCGCTTCGGCGTGCACCAGCGCCTGGCGCTGCAGGCCAAGGCCGGCACCGCCACCGATCTGCTGGTGATGACGGCGACGCCCATCCCGCGCACCCTGGCGCTCACCGTCTATGGCGACATGGATGTTTCGAAATTGACTGAGAAGCCGGCCGGCCGCCTGCCCATCGATACCCGCGTGATGCCGCTGTCGCGGCTCGATGATGTGGTCGAGGGCTTGTCGCGCAACTTGGGGCTGGGCAACCGCGCCTACTGGGTGTGCCCGCTGGTGGAGGAAAGCGAGGCCATCGATCTGGCCGCCGCCGAGGACCGATCCAAGGCTTTGATGGCACGGTTTCCGGGCCAGGTGGGGCTCATCCATGGCCGCCTGAAGGGCTCCGAGAAGGATCGCGTGATGGCCGAATTCAAGGCGGGCGCGCTGGGGCTTCTGGTCTCCACGACGGTGATCGAAGTGGGTGTCGATGTGCCGGAAGCCACCGTCATGGTGATCGAGAACGCCGAGCGTTTCGGGCTGGCGCAATTGCATCAGCTACGCGGGCGGGTCGGGCGCGGGTTCGAAAAATCGTCGTGCCTGCTGCTCTATCAGGAGCCCTTGGGCGAAACGGCGAAAGCCCGGCTCACCATCATGCGCGAGACCGAGGATGGCTTCCGCATCGCCGAGGAGGATTTGCGGCTGAGGGGGGCTGGCGAAATGCTGGGCACGCGGCAATCTGGCCTGCCGCTGTTCCGCAAGGCCGATCTTGCCGCCGACGGCGACCTGCTGGCGGCGGCCCGCGACGATGCGCAACTGATTCTTGCCCGCGATCCGAAACTCGCCTCACCGCGCGGCGAGGCCTTGCGGGTGCTGCTCTATCTCTTCGAACGCGACGAGGCCGTGAGGCTGATTTCCGCGGGGTAGAATTGGATTCCGTTTACGTGGAAGAATACTCCCCTTGCCGTCAGGGTCCGCGAAGGCGGACCATCCATTTTGCGGCGGGTACAGAATGGTTCCTCCGCTTTCGCGGAGGATGACGGATTATTTGGAGAGTGATTCAAACAGTCCAGGAGTTGCTCTCGTTATCTTAGCGCGGGCGCGACTTCTTGGCCGCTTTTTTCGCAGCCACTTTCTTGACTGGCAGTGCCGGCGCCACGTCCACCACCGCCAGTTCTTCCTCCTCCGGCAGTGGCCGGTCCGGGAAGACCAGGCCCATGGAGATCACCAGCTTCAGACCGTCCTCGACGGTCAGATCGAGGATGCGTACCTGATTCTTGTCGATGAAAAAAACGTAACCAGATGTCGGATTGGGCGTCGTCGAGACATAGACGGCATACATCTCGCGGCCTGGTTCGAGGCCGATGTGGCCGCCGTCGACCTCGCGCGATACGAAACCCACCGACCAGGTGTCCTGGCGCGGCCATTCGACCAGGCAGACATAGCGGAACGAGGCGCCCTTCTGGGAGAACAGGGTCTCGAAAATCTGTTTCGAACCCTTATAGACGGAGCGCACCACGGGCGTGCGGTTCAGGAGCTTGTCCCAGATGCCGATCAGTGTCCGGCCAACCAGGTTGGCGGCGAGCGCGCCGATCAGGGTAATGGCGATCAATGCGAAGATGAGGCCGAAACCCGGCACCCGGAACGGCAGATAAGTGTCGGGATTGTACACATCCGGGATGTAGGGCTTCACCCAGCCGTCGAAGAAGGTAACGAACCAAACGGTGGCCCACACCGTAATGGCAATCGGCGCGGTGATGACCAGGCCGGTGAAGAAATAGGCACGAATC
>JANPCA010000104.1:0-2630 GCA_031430715.1 Hyphomicrobiales bacterium
GTACGATGCAGTGCCGCGGTATGAAGATCGATGCCGTAATTGCTGCGCAGCACGACCTCGCGGAAAAACAGATCGGCGAGAAGCGATGCCAGCGATCCGCGATCCGAGCCCGGAAACGAGCGATTGAGGTCGCGCCGGTCGGGCATGTAACGGGTGTGATTGAGAAACCCGAAACTGTTGACGATGGGGATCGCCAGCAGCGTGCCGCTAAGTTTTCCCAAAGCCGGATGCGCCAGGATGCGGCGGATGATTTCGACGCCCTGAATTTCATCGCCATGAATGGCGCCCGAGAGGAACATCGTGGGGCCAGGCGCCGTGCCATGGAGCACATGGATGGGAATGGTCACGCGCGTGTGGTTCGACAGCGCGCTCACCGGCAGGTCGATGGTGGCGCGGCTGCCCGGTTCGATGGCGTGGCCGCCGATGCTGAACGGCGTCATCCCTTGCCCTTTGTCTTCGTCTTGCCGGGCCTGAAACTCTTCTCGAGAAAATCGATGATCGCCTTGGCGACATCGACGCCCGTCGTCTTCTCGATCCCTTCAAGCCCGGGCGATGAATTGACTTCCATCACAACAGGCCCATGGTCCGAGCGCAGCAAGTCGACGCCCGCCACATTGAGGCCCATGGAGCGCGCCGCCCGCAAGGCGGTCGCGCGCTCCGCCGCGTTGAGGTCCACCATCCGCGCCGAACCGCCCCTGTGCAGGTTGGAACGGAAATCGCCCTTGGCGCCGGTGCGCTCCATGGTGGCGATGATGCGGCGGCCGACCACCAGGGCGCGGATATCGCGGCCCTCGGCCTCCTTGATGAACTCCTGCACCAGGATGGCGATGTCGGCGCCATGGAAGGCCTCGACCACCGACTTCGCTGACTTGTGGGTTTCGCTCAGCACCACGCCGATGCCTTGCGTTCCTTCCAGCAGCTTGATGACCACCGGCGCGCCGCCGACGATTTCGAGGAGATCGTCGGTCCTGGTCGAATCATTGGCGAATGCGGTGACCGGCAACCCCACGCCATCGCGCGCCAGCAGTTGCAGGGAGCGCAGCTTGTCGCGCGAGCGCCCGATCGCCACCGACTCGTTCAGGGGATAGACGCCCATCATCTCAAGCTGCCGCAGCACGGCGAGGCCATAGAAGGTGTGCGATGCCGCGATCCGCGGGATTGCCGCATCGAAGCCCTCAAGCTTCTCGCCCATGTAGCGCAATTCCGGCTTCTTGGACGTGATGTTCATGTAGCACTTGAGATAGTCGATGGGCACGATCTCGTGGCCGCGCGCTTGCGCCGCCTCGATCAGCCGTTGGTGCGAATAGAGTTTTGGATTGCGGGTGAGGAGGGCGATCTTCATGATTTGGTCTTGCGCTTTTTCGCCGAAAGGATCTGGGTTCTGGCCGGATGCACCAGGAAGCGCCCGCCGAGGCTGGCCCGCCCCAGGAGCATGGGCACACCCATGTCGGTGCGGTCCGTCAAGGTGACTTCGATGCTGAAGCGGTGCTGGCCGATGGCGACTTCCGTCTCGACCATGGCGCGCGCAGCACTATGCCCGCTCGAACTCTTGACCCGGCGCTCACCCTTGAGCGGCAGGTTGCAGTGATGGCGGCGGCCCTTGACCACCACGGTGAATTCGACCCTGCCGCCCGTCACGCGAATATCCGTGGCATGAAGTGCCGCTGTTCTGGCGCCCGTATCGATCTTGGCGAAAATGGTGCCGATGGCGAGAGCCGGCAGGCTCACCTTCTCGCGCCAGCCGATGAGGGCAGGGGGGTCGGCGGTCCTGGTCTTGAGGCGCGGCATGGAACCTTGTGAGTAGCGAGTAGCGAATAGCGAATAGCGAATAGGGTTATGGCAAATCCGCCCTATTCGCCACTCCCTATTCGCTAAGCCTCAACGTCTCGGCGATCTCGATTCCGAACCCCGACAGTCCCACATAGTGCCGGTTGCTTGACGAGATCAGCCGGATCGACGTGACATCGAGATCGCGCAAAATCTGCGCGCCCAGCCCCACGTCGCGCCAGGCCTGCTCGCGCTGCCTGGCACTGCCGGATTTTTCCGCCGCCAACTGGCCCGCCGGAACGCCGGCCGTTCCCTCCTGCAGATAGACGAGGATGCCGCAGCCCTCGCGCTTGAAAATCTCGAACACCGCGCCGAGCGTCCGGCGGCTGCCGAAGACATCTTCCAAGACATTCTCGCGGTGCAGGCGCACCGGCACGGTCTTGGCGGTGGAGATATCGCCGAACACCAGCGCCAATTGCTCGACCTGATCGAAGGGCGTCACGTAGGAATATCCGCGCGCCAACCCAATGGCCGTCTGCACATCGAACTGCGCCTTCTGTTCGACGAGCCGCTCGCGGCGCTGGCGGTAGGCGATGAGATCGGCGACTGAGATGATCTTGAAGCCATGCTCGCGCGCGAAACCCATGACCTGTAGGCCCCGCTTCACGGAACCATCATCGTTGACCAGCTCGCAAATAACTCCCGCCGGATGCAGCCCCGCCAGCTTGACGAGATCGACGGCGGCTTCCGTGTGGCCCGAGCGCATCAGCACGCCGCCCGATTTCGCCACCAGCGGAAAGACGTGGCCTGGCCGCACGAAATCGCCGGCCTGCACATTCTTGTTGGCCAGGGCATGCGCCGTG
>JANPCA010000105.1:0-3506 GCA_031430715.1 Hyphomicrobiales bacterium
GTAGATCAGCCGTCCGATGATCTGGCCGTCCTCGAGGATGAACGGCACCTCGTGGCTGCGCACTTCGAGCACGGCGCGCGCGCCTTCGCCATGGCCCGAACTGTGGCCGAAGCCCGGATCGAAGAAGCCCGCGTAATGCACCCGGAATTCACCAACCAGCGGATTGAACGGCACCATCTCGGCGGCAAAGGCCGGCGGCACGCGCACCGCTTCCTTCGAGGCCAGGATATAGAACTGATCGGGATCGAGCACCAGCGAGCCCCGGTGCCACAGCGGCTCCCAGAAATCGGCAACATCGAGGCCGTCCTTCTTGTCGACGTCGATCAGCCCGGCGTGGCGCTTGGCGCGGAAACCAACCGGGCCCGAGGCCGCGAAGCTCGAGAGATCGACCGACAGCGCCAGGCCATTGCCGATATTGACCTCGCCCGCGGCGATCAGCCCTTCCTTCGCATGCAACTCGCGGATCAGCGCATCGCTCGCCAGGCTGGGGCCGGAACGGAAGCGGATTTGCGACAGCCGCGAACCTTTGCGCACCAGAATCGAGAAGGTGCGCGGGCTGATTTCGGCATAGAGAGGCCCCTCGTAGCCCTCCGCCACCGTGTCGAATTCCTGGGCATGGTCGGTGATGACGCGGGTGAAGATGTCGAGGCGGCCGGTCGAGCTCTTCGGGTTGGCGGCGGCGGACACGCCCTTCGGCAGCTTCAGCGATTCCTGCAGCGGCACGATATAGACGCAGCCGGTTTCCAGCACGGCACCTTCGCCCAACGCCATCTTGTGTAGCGCCAGATCCCGCACGCGCTCAGCAACCGTGGCGCGCTTTCCCGGCAGAAACGAGGCGCGCACCCGGTAGGCCCAGTCGCCGAGGCGGAGATCGAGGCTGGCCGGCTGGATCTGATCGGCATCGGCGGGTGCCGCCAGCCGGATCAGGCCTTGCGCGCAATAGTCCGCGATGATCCGGGCGGGCAGGATGCCCTGCATCTGATTGCTGGTTTTCATGGCCCGCAGATGGCGCAAACCGGGGCCAAAAGGCAAGGGCCTCGTTCAACGGTGGAAAACGCCCAAGACTGCGCTAAAGTGGCGCCATGTACGAACGAGTCACACGCGGCATCAAGATCATCGTCCGCCCGCATTATCTCGAAGGCCAATCAAAGCCCGAGGAGAGCCATTTCGTCTGGGCCTATGCCATCACCATCGAGAACCACGGCCGCGAGACCGTGACGCTGCGCGCCCGCCATTGGAAAATCACCGATGCCAGCGGCGCGGTGCAGGAGGTGCGCGGCGCTGGTGTGGTCGGCGAGCAGCCCACGCTGAAGCCCGGCGACACCTATAGCTATACCAGCGGCTGCCCGCTCAAGACCTCGTCGGGCTTCATGGTGGGCAGCTATCAGATGCAGCGCTCACAAGGCGATTTCTTCAATGTCGAAATCCCCGCCTTCTCGCTCGACAGCCCCCACGAAAAACACGCGATCAACTAAAGACATGACCGGACAGCGCTTCACCACCGAGGAGATGCTGTCGCGTCTCATTGCCTTCGACACGACGAGCCGGGATGGCAATATCCCGCTGATCGCCTTCGTCGAGGATTATCTCGACGGCTGGGGCGTGCCGCATTTCCGTGTGGATTATGAGGTGGGAAAGAAGACCAATCTCTTCGCCACCATCGGGCCTCAGATCGCCGGCGGCATCGTGCTCTCGGGCCATACGGATGTGGTGCCGGTCGATGGCCAGGCCTGGACGAGTGATCCATTTGTCATGGCGGAGCGCGATGGCCGCCTCTTCGGGCGCGGCACCGCCGATATGAAGGGCTTCATCGCCGTCATTCTTGGCCTGGTGCCAGAATTCAGGAAAGCGGCGCTGAAATCGCCCATCCATCTGGCGCTATCGTGCGACGAGGAAGTGGGCTGCAAGGGCGTGCGCCCGCTGGTCGCCCATCTGCGCGACCATCTGCCCAGGCCCCGCGCCGTCATCGTCGGCGAGCCGACCTCCATGCAGGTGGTCAACGCCCATAAAAGCGCCATCACGTTTTCAACCGAGGTCAAGGGCCACGAAGCCCATTCGAGCCTCACGCACCATGGCGTCAACGCCATCATGGTGGCGGGCGAGCTCTTAAGCGAAATCAACCGTATACGGACGGATTTGATCGCCGAGGGCGATCCCACCCGGCGCTTCGATCCGCCCTATTCGACCGTGCATGTGGGCCTGATCGCTGGGGGCACGGCCAAGAACATCATCCCGCGCCGGAGTACCTTCCAGTGGGAAACGCGGCTGCTGCCCACCGCCGATCCGGACGCCGTGCCGAGGCGCTTGGAGGCGTTTTCAAAGGCTCTGGAACCGGCCATGAAGGCGATCGCACCCGACACGGGCATCGCTACGGCCTGCGTCAACACCGTGCCGGGCCTGGCGCCCGAAAAGGACTCCCCCGCCGAACACCTGGCGCTGCATCTCGCCAACGCCAACAGCACGCACGCGGTAAGCTATTGCACGGAGGCGGGACTGTTCCAGCAAATCGGCATCCCGGCAGTCATCTGCGGCCCGGGCAACATCGAACAGGCCCATAAGCCGGATGAGTTCATCGAGGTGGCGGAGCTCAGGAAGTGCGAGGCGTTTATGGGGAAGTTGGTGGGGCAATACGTTTGACGCAACACCGTCTTGCTTTGCAAGCCGGCCCTCATCCGCCCTTCGGGCACCTTCTCCCCTCGAGGGGAGAAGGGCGACACCGCGATCCCCTCTCTTCCCGCTAGATGAACAACAGCTAAATAACCTGTTCAAATTTGGCTCATCCGGCCCGTGCCATGGTTTGGCCACCGATCGAACATGATCGCCATCATTGGAGGGAACCATGAAACGCTCATCGACACTCCGCTCATCCATGAAGAAGCTCTTGACGGCCGCTTCGGTCATTGCCGTGGCATCGCTGATGTCTTACGGGACAGTCCAGGCCGAGACGGCCCTGTCGTCCCCCGCCCGGACGGCGCGGGCCATGTCGGCCAAGGACCTGCAGTCGATCCTCAAGATCGCCAAGCCCATGGAAAAGATCACCAAGCGCAAGCCGGCGCTGCTGTCGGCGCGCAGCCTGCCCTTGAACAAGGCCGGAAAGATGCGGCCACTGGTCGTCCAGGGCAACGCCGGTAACGATCAAGCCGATGTCAAGTCCCTTGATGTGCCAAGCCAAACGAACATCGATGGCCGCAATTACGGCGTGGGCAATCTCGGCTCGGTCTTCCACTATTCCGACAGCCTGGTATCGACCAAACTGCGCAAGACCTATCCAACCCGCGCCACCGGCTACTTCCTCTTCAAGCAGAACGGCAACTGGTATCATTGCTCGGGCTCGATGATCTCGCGCTCGCTGGTTCTGGTCGCCGGGCATTGCGTGCATTCCGGAAACAACGATCCAAGCGGCTGGAACACCGAGGGTTATTTCTATCCGTCGGGCAGCGGCCTGTCCAGCGGCACACCCGATACGCCCTATGGTTTCGCCGCCGCCAACACCTACTGGACCTGGT
>JANPCA010000106.1:0-6625 GCA_031430715.1 Hyphomicrobiales bacterium
CCGAGGAAGGAAAGCGGAACCCCAGCTTTCGCTGGGGTGACGGTGGTTTGGAGTGAGGCTCAACCTCAGCCAGAAAGAATTCGGACTTTAATTTTCGGCATGCGATTACTTCAGTTCATCGCCCTTGAGGACGTCGAGGGCTGTCGCAACTGCGCGGGTCTTCTCGGCCTGATCGCCGGGCAGCGTGACGAGGCCTTTGTCGGCGAGATAACCTTCTTCGCCGAGCGCCTTGTCGGAAACGTATTCGGCGATGAATTCCTTGAAGCCTGGGATCACATCGGCATGCTGCTTTTTGCCGTAGACGAAGAGCGGGCGCGACACTTTGTAGTCACCCGACGCGATGGTCTCATAGGACGCCTCGACACCGTCGATGGCCACGTCCTTCACGGTTGCGGCGTTCTGCTCGAGGAAGGAGAAGCCGAAGATGCCGAGCGCGTCGGGATTGGCCTGCAGCTTCTGAACGATCAGGTTGTCGTTTTCGCCGGCCTCGATGAAGGCGCCGTCCTCGCGCATCGACTTCCAGACCTTCTCGAAGGCCTTGGCGTCGGCCTTCTTCAACTCTTCGAGGCTCTTGAACTTGGCGGCACCAGCTTCCATCACCAGTTCGGCGAAGCTGTCGCGCGTGCCGGAGGTGGGCGGCGGGCCCAGCACTTCGATCTTGGTGGCGGGCAGCGAAGGATCGATGTCGCTCCACATTGTGTAGGGGTTGGGAACAAGCTTGCCGTCCTTGTCCGGCACGTCCTTGGCCAACGCCATGAAAATCTGCTGCTTGCTGAGGCCCAGATCCTTGGCATCCTTGGAGTGGGCAACCGACAAGCCGTCGAAGCCGACCTTGATCTCGATGACTTCAGTGACGCCGTTCTTGGCGCAGTCCTCGAATTCGCTTTTCTTGATGCGGCGCGAGGCGTTGGTGAAGTCGGGCTTGTCTTCGCCCAACCCTGAGCAGAACAGCTTCATGCCGCCGCCGGTGCCGGTCGATTCGACGACCGGGGTCTTCATGCCGGTGGTCTTGCCGAAGGCTTCGGCGACCGTCGTGGTGAAGGGATAGACCGTCGAGGAGCCGACGATGCGGATCTGGTCACGGGCGGCAAGGGCCGGCACGGCGGAAAGGGCGAGAAGGCTCGCGGCAATGAGGTAGCGCTTCATGTCTGACGTCTCCTGTTGAATTCGCGGCGCAAGCTAGGGCCGTCACAAAACACTTATGTGACGCTCAGATCACACAATTATGACAATTCAAACGTTTGATATTATTTCATTATTCCGATGGAATACGGATGGTGAAACAACTGCCGCGGCCCAATTCCGAGGTGATGAGCAGTTTGCCCCTGTGGCGGTTCAGGATATGCTTGACGATGGCCAGCCCGAGGCCGGTGCCACCGCGCGCGCGGCTGTCCTGGACATTGACACGGTAGAAGCGCTCGGTCAGGCGGGGAATGTGGTCCTCGGCGATGCCCGGCCCGAAGTCGCGCACCGCTAGTTCAACGTGGCCGTTCACTCTCCGGCCCTCGACCTCGATGCGTTTGCCGGAACTTGCGTATTTGAGCGCGTTCTCGATCAGGTTCTGCACCACCTGCACCAGTTCGTCGCGGTCGCCCAGGACGGCGAGCGGCTGATCGAAGCGCATGTCCAGTTCGCAGCCCAGGTCGCGGGCCATGCCGGACAGCGCGTCGCGCACATGCAGGGCGGCCTGGGTCAGATCGGCTTTCGCCGAGGGCCGGACATGCTCGTTCATCTCGATGCGCGACAGCGACAGGAGATCGTCGATCAGCCGTTTCATGCGGCCGGCCTGGCTCTGCATCAGGCCAAGAAATCTTTCCTGGGCCTTGGGATCATTCTTGGCGGCCCCCTGGATGGTTTCGATGAAGCCCGACAGCGAGGCGAGCGGCGTGCGCAGCTCATGGCTGGCATTGGCGACGAAATCGGCGCGCATGCGCTCGATCTGCTGTTCGCGGGTGAGGTCGCGCATGATGATGATGACCGCACCGCCTGCGGTCGCCGCGACATAGGCGTGGAGGCTGCGCGGCACCGGAAAGCGCAGTTCGTAGTCGATATGGCGCGGCGCCTCGCCGGCGCTGACGGCGGCCACGGCCTCAAGGATAGCGGGCGTGCGGATCGTGGCGGAGAGATGGAGGCCGGTGGGATTGGCGTCAAGCGCCGACAGCGCCAGATCGTTGGCCATCAGCACGACGCCGTCTTGGCCGATCACCAGGGCCGGATCGGGCAGGGCCAGGACCACGTCCAACGCCGGGACAATGGCTGCCGCCTGAGTGTTTCCAGCCGCGTCCCCCTCCGGCTGCGTGTTGTGTTTCCTGAATGGCCACATGAGCGGAAAGGATGGACGGCTTGATTGCATTCCTGCAGAATTGCCCTGCACGTATGACAGATTCACGTCCGGGAACAAAGCCGCATGACGCCGCAAGACATCGACGAGGGAATGCTGACATTCTATAAGGAACTGTCGCAGCATTCCCCGCCCGAATCCGCCACCTGGCCCCTGCCCGAGCAGCGCGCCGCATGGGACGGTGTCTGCGCCAAGTTCCGGGCGCCGCGGCCTGAGCGCCTGATGGTCGAGGATCTCGATGTGGACGGCACCCATGTGCGCGTCTACCGGCCGCCTGGCGAAGCGCCCAAGCCCGGCGTCATCTATTTCCACGGCGGCGGCTGGGTGCTGGGAAGCTGCGAGACCCATGACGACATCTGCGCCGAAATGGCCGATGAGGCCGATTGCGTGGTGGTCATGGTCGACTACCGCCTGGCGCCCGAGCACCCGCATCCGGCCCAGCTTGAGGATGCGCTCAAGGTTCTCGACTGGATGCGCGCGGCCGGACGGGCGCTCGGCATCGATCCGGCCCGCATCATGGCGGCGGGCGACAGTGCCGGGGGCCAGATGAGCGCCGGGCTGGCCATGGCGCTGCGCGACCAGGGGCTTGCTCCCTTGCGCGGTCTTGTCCTCATCTATCCCGTGCTCGGCGCCGACACTGAGACGGCCTCCTATCTTCGCAACGCCCAGGCGCCGTGTCTGACCAGGCACGAGATGATCTATTATATCGAGTCCTTCCTGGGCCCCCGCGGTGGCGCCAACTGGAGCGATCCCAAGGCGCTGCCCAATATCGCCACCGATCTTTCCGCACTGCCGCCCACCTACATCACTGTCGCGGCCCATGATCCGCTGTGCGACGACGGCATCATCTTCCATGGCAAGCTGAAGGCGGCGGGAATCCCCGTGGCGCTCCGCGCCGAACCGGCCCTGGCGCACTCCTACATGCGGGCCAGGCACGTGAGCGTGGCCGCCATGGCGGGCTTCAAGGCCATCGTCGAGGCCCTGCGCCATTTGGCGCACGAGGGGATGCTGCCGGGTTAGCAATGGCTAGATGAATTGACCCACTTGCCGCCCACATTTGTCATCCCGGCGAAAGCCGGGACCCATTGAGCCACAGGGCAAAACCGCGCGGTTTCAATATGTTGTACCATGGGTCCCGGCTTTCGCCGGGATGACGAAGTTGGTAGGGCCGGTTAATACTTCGAGCCGTTGGTCTTATCTGGACATCGCGGCCCGTTCCGGGAAAGCCTTGGCGATCGCCCCCCGGTTGGCCGCGATCAGGCCGCGTTCGGTGATGAGGCCCGTCACGTATTTGGCCGGGGTCACGTCGAAGGCATAATTGGCCACGTTCGACCCCTTGGGGACAATCTCCACCGTCTCGATGCGGCCGTCATCGGTACGGCCCGTCATATGCGAGACTTCCACGGCGCTGCGCTGTTCGATGGGAATCTCCTTCACGCCATCAAGCACCGTGAAATCGATGGTGGGCGACGGCAGCGCCACATAGAAGGGCACGCCATTGTCATGGGCGGCCAGCGCCTTCAGGTAAGTGCCGATCTTGTTGCAGACATCGCCCTGGGCCGTGGTGCGGTCGGTGCCGACGATCACCATGTCGACCAATCCATGCTGCATGAGATGGCCGCCCGTATTGTCGGCGATCACCGTGTGCGGCACGCCATGGTGCAGCAGTTCCCAGGCGGTGAGTGCTGCACCCTGGTTGCGCGGCCGGGTCTCGTCGACCCAGACATGAATGGAAATCCCTGAGTCATGGGCCATGTAGATGGGTGCCGTCGCCGTGCCCCAGTCAACCGTTGCCAGCCAGCCGGCGTTGCAGTGGGTGAGAATGTTGAATGTGGCGCCCTTGGGCTTTTTCGCGGCCAGGGACCTGATGATCTCGAAACCATTGCGGCCGATCGCCTGGTTGATCGCCACGTCCTCTTCGGCGATTTCGGCGGCGCGGGCATAGGCGAGGCGGGCGCGGGCCGCCGGTTCAACCGGCTCCAGCACCTTCACCATCTCGTCGAGCGCCCATTTGAGATTGATCGCCGTGGGCCGCGTCTCGATAAGCAATTCATAGGCGGCGCGCAATGCCGCATCGGAGGCATCGGCGCGCATGGCCAAGGCCATGCCATAGGCGGCGGTGACGCCGATCAGCGGCGCGCCGCGCACCAGCATGTCGCGGATCGCCACGGCCGCATTGTCAACGGTGCGCAGCATGACGGTCTCGAACACATGCGGAAATTTACTCTGGTCGATGATCTCGACCGGCCAGCCACCGTCATTCAGCCATATGGTGCGGTAGGGCCTGCCGTTCACTTTCATCAGTCGCCTGCCGGTTCGGCGCCGAGCCGGGTCAGGGCGCGCAGGTCGGTGCCCTGTTCGTCGAGCAGCAGCAGCAGCGTGTGATCGGCCTGTATGCCGCGCACCTTGGCCAATATCGCCATGAAGTCTTCTTCGCGCCGCATCGCCTCGGTTGGGCACCTGTTTTGTTTGGGATCTGTGAGCGGCGAAATCGTCAGATGATCGCCATGCTGCTCGTAGGTTCCCGACAAGCGGTTGCAGCCCCCGAAACCGAACAGGCGGCCCCCGCCGGCAAAACTGATGAAGCGGGCGCCATCGCTCTGGTCGCCGACGATGCCCCACTCGGTGCCCTCGAGCTTCATCTCATGCGCGGCGGCGGCACTGGCCAGCATGAGCCCCATCACCATCGGTGCCGAGAACCGGACCCACCGCATCGCGCCACTCCCCTGATTCGCTTCTATCCCCAAAGCATAAGCAGAGTTTTTCAAGGACGGGAACCACTTCGGCCTGGTCCGGTCAGTCGGAACGCTTCAGCACCGCCTGCAGCACGTTCCTGACACCGATGGCGCCGAGGAACTTGTCATTCTCGTCAAAGATCGCCACCGGCGCCACGTCGGTGTTGTGGATGGCCAGCATCACGATTTTCAGCGAGGTGCCGGGCCTGGCCCAGTAGATGGGGCGCGAATCAGGCGCGATTGGCTTTTCGACGTCGTCGCAGGACACCCATGTGGCCTTTTTCTTGTCGCGCTCGGCGGCGATGACTTTGCCGTTTTCGCCAAGTTTGAACTTCGTCGTCTTGCGCTTGTCGAGCCACACCCAATTGTCCTTGTCGCGCTCCAACTCGTGCAGGGCCCGCATGACGTTCCAGGCGGTCAGCACCGAGAGCGGATTCACATTGGCGATGAAGTCGCGCACGTAGTCGTTGGCGGGCTTTAGCACGATGTCTTCCGGCGGCCCCGACTGCACGATGCGGCCGCCCTCCATGATGGTGATGCGGTTGCCGATCTTGAGGGCCTCCTCGAGATCGTGGCTGACGAAGACGATGGTTTTCTTGATCTGTTTCTGGAGTTGCAGGAGTTCGTCCTGCAGCTTGGTGCGGATCAGCGGATCGAGGGCGGAGAACGGCTCGTCCATCAGCAGGATCGGCGCTTCGGTGGCAAAGGCCCTGGCCAGGCCGACGCGCTGCTGCATGCCGCCCGACAGTTCATGCACGTATTTGTTGGCCCATTGCTCGAGGCCGACGAGCTTCAGCTGCTCGTCGACCTTGGCGTTGCGTTCGGCGTCCGGCACACCGGCGAGCTCGAGGCCCAACCCGGCATTCTCGCGCACCGTGCGCCACGGCAGCAGGGCGAATTGCTGGAACACCATGGCCACCTGCTTCTGGCGGATGTGGCGCAGCGTTGACTCGTCGCAGGAGGCGACATCGACCATGCGGGCGCCGTCCTTCACCAGCACCTCGCCCCCCGTCACCTTGTTGAGGCCATTGACGGCGCGCAGCAGCGTCGACTTGCCGGAGCCCGAAAGCCCCATCAGCACGCTGATCTCGCCTTCGTTGACGATGAGGTTAGCGCCGGTGGCGCCCAGCACGCAGCCGGTCTTGCTGAGAATGTCGGAACGGTTTTCGCCCGCCCGCGCCATGGCGAGGGCTTCTTTGGTGTTGGCACCGAAGATGATATCGACGTTCTTGAACTCGACTGCGGTGCTCATTTCTTAGCCCCCGTCTGCATGGCCAGCATGCGGTCCAGGATGATGGCGAGCACGACGATGGCCAGGCCCGCCTCGATGCCGAGCGGAATGTTGCGGTTGGAGAGCGCCCTGAACACCGGATTGCCAAGGCTGGGCGCGCCGATCAGGGTGGCGAAGACCACCATGGAGAGCGACAGCATGATGCATTGCGTGAGGCCCGCCATGATCGATGGCAGTGCGGCGGGCAGTTCCACCTTCCACAGCAACTGCCGCCTGGTGGCGCCGAAGCTTTCGCCGGCCTCGATCATCGGCTTGGGG
>JANPCA010000107.1:0-5986 GCA_031430715.1 Hyphomicrobiales bacterium
GCCCGAAGGGCCCCGGGCCAAGCAACCGGAAACCGCAGAATGACTGACGAGAAGACCTTGGTCCGGAGATCGGTGATCGCCGGGGCCGGTTCGGCCCTGCCGCAACGCATCATGACCAATGCCGACATGAGCAAGGTCGTCGATACCAGCGACGAGTGGATCGTCGAGCGCACCGGCATCCGGGCGCGCCACATTGCCAATGACGGTGAAACGACGCGCACGCTCGGCCTCGAGGCCGCCCGCCGCGCCCTGGCCCATGCCGGGCTTGAAGCATCCGACGTCGATCTTATCATCGTCGCCACCTCCACACCGGATCAGACCTTTCCCGCCACCGCCACCATGATCCAGGCGGATCTCGGCATCACGCGTGGTGCCGCTTTCGACATTCAGGCCGTGTGCTCCGGCTTCGTCTATGGGCTGGCCATGGCCGATTCCCTCATCAAGACGGGTCAGTCGCAATGCGTGCTGGTCATCGGCTCGGAGACCTTCTCGCGCATCCTCGACTGGAGCGACCGCGCCACCTGCGTGCTGTTCGGCGATGGCGCCGGGGCCGTGGTGCTCAAGGCCGCGATGCATGAGGATTCGAATGCGTCTCCGGGCATCCTGGTCAATCGCATCCGCTCCGATGGCCGCTATCACGACAAGCTCTATGTCGACGGCGGCCCCTCGACGACCAAGACGGTCGGCCACCTGCGCATGGAGGGCCGCGAGGTCTTCAAGCATGCGGTGACCAATATCGCCTCCGTCATGGCCGAAGCCATGGCCGAAGCCAAGGTGACGGCGGCTGAGGTCGACTGGTTCGTGCCGCACCAGGCAAACCGCCGCATTCTCGAAGGCACGGCGCGCAAATTGGGCATTGCCGAGGAGCGCATCGTCATGACTCTCGACCGCCACGGCAACACGTCCGCCGCGTCGATCCCACTGGCTTTCGACGTGGCGGTCAAGGACGGACGCATCAAACGTGGCGATCTCGTGCTGTTCGAGGCCATGGGTGGCGGCTTCACCTGGGGCGCGGTGCTGGTCCGCTTCTGAAAGAATTGTCCTAAGCCCTTGAGTTCCCGATATTTTGATTGACCGCGGCCGGGTTGCGCCGTAATTTTGGTTAATCTTTGGGGGGCTATAAGGATGGCTGGGAAGACACTAACCCGCGCCGATCTCAGCGAGGCGGTGCATCGCCAGATCGGCCTGTCGCGCAGCGAATCGGCCGACCTCGTCAAATCCATGCTCGACATGATGTCCGACCACCTGATCGACGGGCAGACCGTCAAGCTCTCGTCCTTCGGCACCTTCATGGTGCGCGCCAAGAATGGCCGGGTGGGGCGCAATCCCAAGACCGGCGAGGAAGTGCCGATCACGCCGCGCCGCGTGCTGGTGTTCAGGCCCAGCCAGGTCATGAAGAACGTCATCAATGGCCTGGAACCGGGCAGCGACGAGGACTGACGTGGGCGTGAACGTAAGCGCGGCAGGATTGTAAATCATGACGGAGAAATCCCCCGACGCATTCCGCACCATCAGCGAGGCGGCCCAGGAACTCGACGTTCCCCAGCATGTGCTGCGCTTCTGGGAAACCCGCTTCACGCAGATCAAGCCGATGAAGCGGGCCGGCGGCAGGCGCTATTACCGCCCCGCCGACGTCGAACTGCTCAAAGGCATCCGCAGCCTTCTCTATCGGGAAGGCTATACCATCCGCGGCGTGCAAAAGATCCTGAAAGAGGATGGCGCACCCTATGTTTCGGGCGTGGGGCGCGGCGAGATCGTGCCGCGCCGCGAGGGCGCCATGGAGACGGCTCCGCCGCCGGGCACCGCCAAGGCGGCACCGCGCCTGAGCAAGGCGGCTGCCGCCAAGGCCGCGCTGGCGGAATCGGTCACGCCGCTGCCCGAACCGGTGCACCGCCTCTCCGACGGCCACGCCGACATGCTCCGCTCCGCCCTGCGCGATCTGGGCGACGCGAGGAAAATGCTCGATCCGGCGCTGTCGCGATAGGCCCGCTAAAGCTTCCTGTATTGAAGGATCAAGGCGTGATCGTTCGAATGCTCATGACCAGCCTTCGAATACATGCCCGCCCGGTCGATCTTGACCGGTCCGATTTTGCTGTCTCTCGCCAATGCGTCGAGGACGGCGGCAAACTGCTGGGCCGCGTAGTGGACTTCATTGACGCCGATGATGAACAATCCGCCGGGGCGCGCAATGTCAAGAAGGCCGCGCAAAGGTCCGGGTCCGAGATGTCCATGCGTGAAGGTCCCGGCGCTGAGCACCGCCCCATAGCCGTTGGCGATTGCCCGCAAGGAGCCGGTCAGGTCGACCTGGTACAGATCCCGGTAGAGATTTTTCCGCCGTGCGGCGCCCAGCATCTCCGGCGAAATATCCATGCCGTCGATCTGCTGCCTCGGGACGCCAAGCTCCGCCGCGACAAACCCCGTGCCGCAGCCGATATCGGCAATCGGGACATCGCCTTCAGCGGCCTGGCCACGATAGATTTCGGCGATCGCCTTTGGATAATACCAGCCAAGTTGTTCGGCGAAGTCGGTGTCATAAGTCGGAGCAAAGTCGCGGTAGTAAGCAACATTGTCATCTGGCGTGCTGAGCTTGTAGGCATTCTCAAGAATGGCCTGGCCCGCGGTCTTCTCCACCATGTCCGCCCCCTTTGCGTTCAATGACTTCGACGGTATCGAACCTAATCCCGGCCGGCAAGTTTAATCGCTACGTCAAGCCCGGCATCCGATTCTGTTACAGGCGCGTACCTTTCCTCCGCAACCAAACGTAAACACGCCTGCGCTATGACCACCTGAACGAGGTGGTGAATAGATGTCCCTGTGGCGGATGATCCTGACGGCCATCAATCTGGTGGGCGTGCGCTTTGGGGGTGCGGCTATCGGGTTGGTGAGCCAGGTGCTGCTCGCCAGGCTTCTGCCACAGGAGGAGGTGGGCGTCGTGTTCATGGGTTTGAGCACGGCCGCTATCGTCAGCCTGTTCATGACGGCGGGCTATCCGGCCCTCACCATGACCATTCTGCCGCGCTACTATGCGCTGGGCCGCAAGACGCTCGCCCAAGCCTTTCACCGCGCCGTGTGGCGCGATTCGCTCCTCGTCACCATGGTGCTGCTGGCCGTCACCGCCGCCGTCTATCTCTGGGCGCCAATCGCGCCGGGATTGCGCACGGCTCTTTTGTTCGGCTGCCTCATGGCGCCGGCCTCGTCACTGATCCGCATCACCAGCTCGGTGGCCAATTCGCGCCGCCGCTTTTCCTTATCCTACGTGCCTGACTTCCTGTTCCGGCCCGGCTTGCTGCTGTTGTTTCTGGGTGCCATGTGGCTGTTCCGCCTGCGGCCCGCCGTCGATACGGTGCTGTGGGCGGCCGTGGCAATCACCGCCGCCGTGGCCCTGGCCCAGACCTGGATTCTGGGGACGGGGGCACTGCCCGGCAGCCTGAAGGCGCCGCGCCATGATCTGGCCCCCCCGCTGCGCAGCCGTGCCGCCGCGATGGTGCTGGTGTGGGCGGTCGCCGCCTCGTTTGCCGACATCGTCACGCTGATCGGCGGGTTGTTCCTGCCCGCGGGCGAGGTGGCGGAACTGGGCATCGCCATCCGTCTGGCAGCACTTGCCGGTTTCGTGACCCAAGCCACCCAGAGTTTCGTCCTGCCGGATCTCTCGGCGGCCATCGCCAAGGGCGAACGCCGGGCGGCGGAGGCGCTGCTGTTGCGCATCGGCGTCGTATCGATCAGCGCCATTGCCGCCTGCGTGGCCGGTGCCGCCCTGTTCGGGCCGCTGATCTTAAGCATCTTCGGCCCCAACTATGCCGATGCCCATTGGCCGCTGGTGCTGTTCATGCTCAGCCAATTGTTCCGGGCGGCGGGCGGCATGAACCAGCATCTCCTGTCGATCGACGGCTTCCAGGCGAGAAGCGCCAATTCCTGCGTGCTGTCGGTGGTTGTCCTGGTGGCGGGTGCGGTATTCCTCACTCCATCGCTCGGCGTCCTCGGCATGGCCATCGCCGTGCTGCTTTCCGATGCGGTGTGGGCCGCGGCGCTGGGGCTGCAGGCGCAACACTATGCCGGCTACCGCGGCGATATATTCGCCGTCGTGCGCATGCACCGCGCGTCTGCCGAATAGCTCTTCCGCTTTGGCCTCGAGGGTGCTAGAGCCTGCCGCCAACGTCGGAGCGTAGCGCAGCCCGGTAGCGCACTATTCTGGGGGGATAGGGGTCGCTGGTTCGAATCCAGTCGCTCCGACCATTTTCCTAAACCCTCTTGAGCCAGAAATCGCCTGAATTGGTTGGAGGCATCGGCTCTCACCAATGAATCCGGGGCAGCCATGATCGGCCTTCGCCATTGATCTCGAACCCCGTGAAGGAGTCTTGACCATGCAGAAGCGCACACTCGGCAGAAGCAATCTTGAAGTTTCGGCCATTGGCCTCGGCTGCATGGGCATGTCGTCGGGTTTCGGGCCGCCCTCGGACAAGACCGAGATGATCGGCGTCATCCGCAAGGCCGTCGAAATGGGCTATGCGTTTTTCGACACGGCGGAAGTCTATGGCCCCTTCATCAACGAGGAACTGGTGGGCGAGGCGCTGGAACCCTTCAAGGGCCAGGTGGTGATCGCCACCAAGTTCGGCTTCGAGCCCAATCCCGCCTTGGGCGCGGGCTGGCTGGGGCGCAACAGCAAACCACGGCATATTCGCGACGTGGTCGAGGCCTCCCTCAAACGGCTGCGCGCCGGCTGCATCGACCTTCTTTACCAGCACCGCGTCGACCCGGAGGTGCCGATCGAGGACGTGGCGGGCACCGTCAAGGACCTCATTGCCGAGGGCAAGGTCAAGCATTTCGGGCTGTCGGAGGCGGGCGCTCAGACCATCCGCCGCGCCCATGCGGTGCAGCCCGTCACTGCCTTGCAGAGTGAATATTCCCTATGGTTCCGCGAACTCGAAGCGGAGGTCATCCCGCTGCTGGAAGAACTGGGCATCGGACTTGTGCCCTTCGCACCGCTGGGCAAGGGCTTTCTCACTGGCACGGTCACGGCGGCGACGGCCTTCGTGGAGGGCGATTTCCGCAACCGGTCCCCACGCTTTGCGGCGGAGGCGCGTGCCGCCAACCAGGCGATTGCGGATAAAGTGACCGCGCTTGCCGCCAAGAAAGGCGTGACACCCGCCCAACTGGCGCTCGCCTGGCTGCTGGCGCAAAAGCCCTGGATCGCGCCCATTCCCGGCACGCGGAGCATGGCGCGGCTTCAGGAAAATCTGAGCGCCACGGAGGTGGTCCTCAGCACTGCCGAGATTGAAGACATCCGCAAGGCGATGGAGGCGCACACCGTGACAGGCGAGCGCTATCCGCCGGAGTTCAAGAAAATGGCTGAGAAGTAGGTCGGTTTGACGCCCCGCCGGTTGTTTGATATGGCTAGCCATATGAAGACAACCGTACATATTTCCGACGCCCTGCTCGCCGAGGCCCAGGCCATCGCGGCGCGCGACAAGACGACGTTGAAGGAATTGGTTAACGAGGGTCTTTGGCTGGTGGTCAAGGAACGCGCCGCGGCGAAGCCGTTCAAGCTGAAGGACTGTTCGTTTGGCGGCCAGGGGCTAACGCCAGAGTTCCAGAATGCCAGTTGGGAGGAAATCCGCGACGAGATATATGGGTTGCCGCGCAAGTGATCGCGGTCGACACGAACATCCTGATCTACTCGCACCGCATTGAATCCCCGTGGCATGCCGCAGCACGATCGCATGTGGCGGCATTGGGCACGGGCCGCTCTCTCTGGGCCATTCCCTGGCCTTGCATCCATGAATTCCTCGGCATTGTCACGCACCCCAGAATTTATAAGGTTCCGACACCGATGGCACTGGCTCTCGATCAAGTCCAAGCGTGGTGCCAGTCGCCCAGCATTTTGAATATTGGAGAAACCGGCGTTCACTTGGCAACGCTCGCGGCAATCGTTGGCCCGGCGAAGTTGGCAGGTCCCAAAATCCACGATGCCAAGATCGCCGCCATCTGC
>JANPCA010000108.1:0-1787 GCA_031430715.1 Hyphomicrobiales bacterium
CAGGTGTTTCGCGCCTGCGATGCCTGCCACACTGTGACGCCCGACGGCGGCAACCGGGCCGGACCCACACTGCACGGCGTGTTTGGCCGCAAGATCGGCACCGCGAAGGACTATGTCTATTCGGAGAGTTTCGCCAGCCACGCGATAACCTGGGACGCCGGAACGATTGCGCGGTTGTTTCGCGACGGGCCGGCTGTGGTAACGCCGGGCACCAAGATGCCTGAGCAGAAGATCATTGATCCGGAGGATTTGAAAGCAATGGTGGAGTGGCTGGAGAAAGTGACAAGGTAGATGAGCGACCTCTCAACTGCATAAACACACGTGTAAAATCTTGTCCTGAGGATGCATTACGGGACCATGATATAAATTGCATACATTCACCTTGCTTTGGACACCCCTCATCCGATCTTCTCCCGCACGGGGAGAAGAATGGTTGCTAACCTTGCGACACATGCAGCACACCAATTTCCTCATCAAGTCAGTTGGCATGAGCGAGTCTGGCGTTTGCGATGACGATGATTTTGCGCATAACGGCGACGAGAGCAAGGCGCTTTGGCTTGCCGTTTGCGACGAGTTTTTTAAAGAAGCTGGCGAGGGGGTTGTGTCCTCTGATTGCCGTCAAGGCGGCGATGAAGAGGATTGGCCTGAGCATTCTTCGGCCACCTGTTGTTCTTCGCGCCTGCTTGGATGTTCCGCTGTCCCTTGGATGGGGCGCGACGGCGGCCAACGATGCGGCGCGGCGGCGCGAGGTGTTTCCGAGCTCGGGCATGAGAGCGATGAGAGTGGAGGCGATTGTGTGGGCGATGCCGGGGATCGTTTCGAGGATGGCCTTGCGCGCCGCGAGGTCGGTGGCCATCGCGAACAGGGCTTTGATGGCGGCATCAGTGCGTTCGATCTCGGCATCGAGGAAGGCAATGGCGCGGGCGAAGGAGGCCTCCATCAGCCCCGCCCTGGGTGCCTTGGCGCGGGTTCTTTCGATCTTCCTGGCTTCGACGAGGTCTATCCGACGATGCACCAGTGCGGCGAGTTGGGCGTGCTCATCCCGGGGTGGCGCGTGCCTTTGCAGGTTTTCCCCGCGTTCCGCGCCGTATTGGGCCAGCATGATGGCATCGATCCTGTCGGTCTTGGCGCGCCGGAACGAGCGGGCAAAGGCGCTGATCCTGCCTCCGTCGCCCCTATGGACGGGAATACCAAGGCTGGTCAGCACAGCAAGCAGCTGATCCTCGTGGCCACCCGTAGCTTCGCAAACTGCGAGATGACGATCCCGGAGCGGCGCAAGAGCCTCCAGCAAGGCTTCCAGGGTGTTGGCGATGGTGGTCGTCAGACCCGTCGAGCGATCATGCAGCGTGACCGTCTCCTTGGCCACGTCAAGACCGATGACCGACTCGATTCTTCCGGATATTTTGGGCATAATGGACTTCCTGCTTTGGATTGTCTGCGGGAGCGACGTGTGGCGTCCCTTTCAAGTCAACAAGCGAACAAAGCAGGGGAGACGGGTGCCCTTGATGAGGTCGGGTTGCCAAAGCCCTATCCTGAGACGGGAGCCCGCCGCCGCCGGTCCCCGGATGGCTGTTCGGGGACCGGCTTGCCTGCTTCACCGAACACTATGCATGATTCACAACAGACAATCCTGAGGTGCGCAGCGAAGCGAAGCCTCGAAGGACGCACAATCTGTGTGCAATGACTGCGGTTTACGAAAATGTCTGTGCGGACATAGTGCGTCCTTCGAAACGCCGCTTGCGCGGCTCCTCAGGATGAGGAGATTTGTGATCACGCAAAATCCAGCG
>JANPCA010000109.1:0-13140 GCA_031430715.1 Hyphomicrobiales bacterium
CGCGGCCCCTCGGCGCGGCGCGCCCCGGGGCCGAACAGCGCCTGATCGATGAGGTTGCCCGCCACCGCGCCCACGGCGCGGCCGATGACGCCGCCCACCGGCCCGCCGATGAAACTGCCCACCGCCTGCCCGGCATATTGCAGAACGACTGTTGCCATATCTAAGCCACTCCCGGAAAACGGAAGGCATGCGACAGGTGCCTGAGCCACCAGCCGCTCAAGGCGATTTCGGTCACCGCGGCCTGTTCCTGGGCGTGGATCATGCGGCTCTTCGACACCGCGATGCCCGCATGCTTGGCGGGAAGATGCGAACGCCAGCGGAACAGCAGAATATCGCCAGCATGAAACTCCGTACACGGAATTTCAAGCAGATGGCGGCGGGCCGCTCCGGCCAGGGCCTCGGTGCCGCCTTCCTCCGCCCAGCCCGGCCCATAGGGCGGCGCCATTTCGGGCTCTTGGCCCAGCACGTCGCGCCACACGCCACGCACCAGTCCGAGGCAATCGGTGCCCATGCCCTTGAGGCTCGCCTGGTGGAGATAGGGCGTACCCAGCCAGCCGCGGGCCGCGCGCACGATGTCTTCACTTCTGGTCATGTTGGGGTTCAGTCCGTGCCGTTGCGGCTTTCGCCGTCGTTGTTGCCGTCGCTGCGGGTGGCGAAGCTCAGAACGAAGTCGTCGCCCGGAATATGCGGAAAGCCCCGGAAATTTACTTGGTTGTCGAATTTCGCCTTGCAGGTCTGGAACTGCTTGTCGCAGCCGGCCCGCAAAATCATCTGCACGCCGCCAATGACCTGAAAAGGCGGCGGCTGCCACAGCTCGATCATGCTGCCCGCCGCTACATCGCGGTGAAACTTGATTTCACCCTTGCGGTCCAGATTGGCGCCGCTGGTGAATTCAGCGGTGCCGCGCGCGAACCAGGCTTCATCGTAGCCTTCCGCGCCGGTCACGGTGAATCGCCGGTTCTCCTCGGCCTGGAGCACGGACACCACGGCGTTGAAGTCAGAAGCCTCAAGATCGACGGTGCAGCGGGCGTCGCCCAGGCGCGCGTCGCAACCAAATTGATAGATGCGGCCCCTGGGCTGGTTCAGCGCATGGGCAAGCCCGCGCAATTCGGCGGTGAAGCCCAAGGTGCCGTGCGTTACCTCGCCCAGATTGCCACGGCGCAGCAGAATGCGCTGGCTCACCTCCTGCCAGTTCACCAGCCAGACTTCGATTGCGGCGTTGTCGAAGTCGCCCGCCAGAAGGCGCGCCTCGTTCAGGCGCTCGGAAGTCAAGGCACCCGACGCCTCGAGATTGTCGACCGAGAAGCCCAAAGCCGATTCAATTTCGGTCGCGGTGAAGCCTGCCCCGGCCTCAAATGTCACGCCATCGAAACTGAGAGATCGGTCATGGTCGGTGAAACCCATCACTTCGCCTGCCGCCGTCTCGAGGCGCCAGCAATGGCAGAGCGCCGTCGTGCCGCTGTCGAGATGGGCGCGGAGCCCCGCCGGCAGCGTTCTCATGCACGGATCTCCACCACGGGAATGTCGGGAATGTCGCCTGCTGAAAATCCCGCCAGATTGATTTTCAACTGGTCGGTGTCAAAGCGGGCCGGCACATCGAATTCGAAACCCGCCGTGACGGCGGTCCCCACCGCCGGCGCGAAGCCTGCGCTGAAGGTCACCAGACCGGTCAGCGGATCGGCCGTGAAATTGCCCGAGACAATTCCGGCAACGGCGACAGTCACCGTTCCGGCCACCGGCCTGGTGATGGTCCGCACATAGTCGCGCAGTCCGGTACCATAGTGTTTGACCAACTGGAAGCTCAAGTTGACTCCGTCGCCCGTTCCAATCGCTTGATCGAGCGCCGTCACGGCCTGCTGCGGCGGGCCGGACTTGAAGTCCATGTGGTCCTTCCAGCGGAAGCCATGCAGCCGCCCACGCCGTTCCTCGAAGAAGCGCACCACATCATGAATGTCATTCAGCGATTTCACGCCGTATCCCGCATTGTAGCGGCGGCGCGAATCGGCCCAGCGGCTGTTGCGCTCTTCGGCGCCGGAACCGAGCACGACGATTTCGGTGCGCCGTTCCGGGCCGCCCGTGGCGCCGCGCGAAATGCCCGCCGGAAAACGAATGTCATCGAAGGCCATGGCTCAGAGATTCCTATGACCGCGCGCCACGGCCCGCGCCATCAGGGCGGCGACCTGGGACTGCGAGCGCTGAAAGCTCGGCGCGTCGGGGGTCACGATGGTGACGCTGACATTCACCCCGCCGCCGCCGCCGCGAACACCGAGCTTGCCGTCGCGGCCGCGCGCCAGCGGCATCACCGCCTCGGGCCCGGCCTCGCCCATCAGGCCAGCGCCACCGCGCATGGCAAAGAGGGTGGGCGAATTGACGATGCCGCCCGCTGCGAAGGGTGTCACGCGGCCGCCCGCGAAGGCATTGCCCCGGGCATTGGTCAGCAGGCCGCCCAGCAAATTGCCGAGCGGGCGCAGCGCTTGGGTCAGCGCCGTCTGGGCCAGCGACAGCGCCAGTCCCTTCAGGACATCGGACAGCTTGCGGCCGTGGATCACCGCATCGGCAAAGGCGCTCACCAGCTTGGTGCCGAAACTGTCGGCAAGCTTGTTCAAGTCGGTCATGGCGGCGCGCAATTGCTCCGTCTCAAGATTAATCCGTTCCAGTGTGTCGGTCATGTCAATCCGGAAATTGTCTGATCAGTTGCTCGAGGCCGCCGCGGTCCATCGGAGCGGACCGGCGCAGCGCAATAGCCGCGGCGATTTCCCGTGGTGTGGCGGCCCAGAAATCGCGGGGGCTCAAGCCCAGCACGCCAAGCCCCAGTTCCATCAGCCGCGCCCATGGGAAGCCTTGCCCGCCGGCGCTCATCCGCTGGCCTCGGGGCCTGCGAAGGTGGCCTTCAACAGCCGCACGACGATGCCGAGAAATCCGGCGGCGCCGCCCTTGACGGTCATCGCCGCGACTTCGTCATTGCTCACCGCATTGCCGGCACCCCTCAGCCCAGCGCCGATCACGCGGATGGCGTCACTGGCGCCGATGCGGCCCGTTTCGAAGCGCTCCGCGATGGCGATCAGATCCTCGCCGCCATAGGCATTCTCGATTTCGGCGAGAGCCCCAAGCGTCAAACACAATGTGTAGGACTTGCCCGACAGTTCGGCATCGATTTCACCGCGATGTGCGTTTGCCATCGTGAACCTCAGAGTGCCGTAAAGGCGAGCAGGCCCGCCGATTCGAGGCTGAGTTCGAAGGTGACCTCACCATCATGACGCCCGGCGATCTCGAGCGCGCCGATCTGGAACGGCCCCGCGACCGTGCCGAAATCCGGAATGATCACCTGCCAGTCGCGGATGGTGCCATCGAAGAACAGCCCGCGAATGGTGGCGTCCGAGGCGGCGTCCTTGAAGATGCCGGAGCCCCTGATGGCGGCCGATTTCAAGCCGGCGCCGGCCAGCAGTTCGCGCCATTGGCCAGCCGATTCCTGATGGCTCACGTCCACCGTCTCGGCATTGAATGAAATGCTGTGGCTCCTCAATCCCGCCACGGTCTGGAAGCTGCCCGCTCCCGTGGCGTCGGCCTTCAATAGAAGGTCGCGTCCTTTCTGTGCGCCCATGGCTTTCTCCTAAAGCGGTTCGGTGGCGGCGCGGAAGCGCGCCGTGGCGTTGAAGGTCTCGCCCGACTTGTCGCGGGTGACGCTCCAGAAGGTGAGGCGCAGGTTGACCAGGCGATGGCCGTCAAGGATCAGCGCGGCGCTATCGAGCACCGTCTCGATCTCGCTCAAGACATCCTGCGCGAGCTTCCGGCTGCGGCTATTGGTCCGTACACTGAGCGTCACGAAATGTTCGTGGGCCTTCTGGTCGGCCACACTCCAGTCGCGGGTTTCGATATCGCCGAAACCGACGAAGGACGCCGAGACCCCGCGCGGCAACTCTTCGAAGACATGCTGACCCTGCAGCAGCACGGTCAGTGGGGCATGAGCCAGCAATGCGGCGCGCATCGCCTGCTGCAGGGCCAAGCCGGGGTTGCTCACAGGCGCATCTCCCGGAATGGCCGCAGCAGCGTCTCAATGGTCAGCGGCGGCGGTGGCGGTTCGGCATGCCCACGGTGTTCGAACCAGTGCGCCAGCAATTGCAATATGGCCTGGCGCAAGGAAGCGGGCACGGCGCTCGCGGCGGTTCCGTAGCCCACCGTCAGTGTGATGGCGATGCCATTGCCGATGCGCCCGGGCCTCGCCCAAACCCTGGAGCCGCGCAGCAGCAGGCGCGGCGGCCGCGAGGCCGCGTCGGCATAGTAATGCGCGGGATCGATCACCGCCTTCAGGCCGTCATCGCCGAAGACGCCCACCTCATCCGCCGAGATCAGCGGCGCCAGCGGCAGGAGCACGGCGCCGTCATTGGGCCAATCATCGCGGAAATACGTCCATATCTGCGAGATCAGGCCCAAACCGGTGCGCGCCTCGGCATGGCGGCGCGCCGCAGTGATCAGCGTGCCGATCAATGCGTCCTCATCGGCATGGCCGATGCGCAGATGGGCCTTGGCCTCCGGCAGGGAAACGGGTTCCACGGCGGGCGGGGTCAGAAGAATGGATGGCATGGAAGCTCCTCAAAGGAGCGAATAGCGAGTAGGGAGCGGCGAATTGGCAAGACCATCCGCCACAGCTACTTACTATCCGCTAATCGCTATTCGCTTCTCTTACGACACGCCGAACTTCATCAGCTTGATGGCCTCGAAATTCTGCACGCCGCCGCCGACGCGCTTCGTGGTGTAGAACAGCACGTAGGGCTTGGCGGAATAGGGATCGCGCAGCACGCGCACGCCGATGCGGTCGACGATCAGGTAGCCGCGGTTGAAATCGCCGAAAGCCATCGAGAAGCTGTCGGTGGCGATGTCCGGCACGTCCTCGCTTTCGGCGATGGGGAAGCTCATCAGCGTCGGCTTGCCGTCGGCGGTGGCGGCCGGCTGCCAGATATATTCGCCGCCTGAGTCCTTGAACTTGCGGATGACGCTCTGGGTCTTGCGGTTCATCACCCAGTTGGCATTCTGGCGGTAGCCGCTCTTCAGGGCATAGGCGAGATCGACCAGCTTGTCGGAGGGGTTCGAGGCCGGGAAGGCGCCCGCCGTGCCGGTGGCGATGTAACCTAAGTTACCCCAGGTCCACGAGGCGTCGGCGACATTCGTATAGGCCAGGAAGCCCTTGGGCTTGTTGGTGCCGTTGCCGGTCACGAAGGCGGTCGATTCCTGGTCGGCGAAGGCCTGCTGCACTTCCTCGGCGATCCATTCGTCGAGGTTCACCGCGGCATCGTCAAGCAGGGCCTGGGTGGCGGCCGGCATGGCGTAGAGTTCCATGGCCGGGAACTGCAGCTCGGCAAGCGTCGGCGCCGCGGTCTCGGGGCGCGCCGCGGTTTCGCCGACCCAGCCGGTGGCGGCGCCTGTGATGGCGAAGGGCTTCTTATAGACGGAGGATGAGACCTGGCGGATGCCGGAGATGGCGCGGAGCGGCGAGGCGGCGGAAAGCCTGCGGCCGATTTCGGTCTCGGTTTCGGCGGGCACCAAATAACCGCCGTCGGGGCCCGATCCGATCGACATGCTTTTGGCTTCGAGATCGAAGAGGCCGTGGGTCTCGCCCTTGCGCACATAGGTTTCGAAAGCCGCCTTGTGCTCGCGGGCGGCGGGTCCGGTATCATCGGTGCCGCTCATGCGCGGACGCCTGGCTTTCAGCGTCAGTTCGTCGAGGCGCGATTTGGTTTCGTCGACGGCGCGGTTGATGCGCTCGACCTTGTCGGACGTCACGGCGTCAGCGCTCATGCGCTGTTCGATCTGCCCCAGACGCTCGTCATTGGCGTCCTTGAAGGCCTCGAAGGCCTGCATGAAATCGCCGAAGGCGACCTTGGTTTCCAGTCCATTATCCATGTTTCACTTCACTCCTGGTTGGAAAAGACGGGCCCCATCCCGGAACAATGTGGCGAGGGAGGGGATCGCCTGTTCGACGGGATGGGGCGGCGGGGCGGAGGGACGGAACATCCGCTCCGCGTGATCGAGGGTGCGGCGTTTCAATTCCGAAACGCGCGCACCCTCGAGCATCGGGAAGGTGACGAGGGAAATTTCCCAGAGATCAATCGCTGTCAGGAGCCGCGCGCCACTGGCCTTGTCGCGGCTTGCGGTCACCGTCTTGAAGCCGACCGAAAGCCCGTCGAGCCCCCTGCTCTCGAGCAACGACAGCAATTCGCGGCCGCGCTGCACGTTGCAATCGAGGCGGCCTTCGGCAAAAAGGCCCTTGTCCGTTTCGCGCATGCCGATCCAGGTGCCGATGGGCTCGGCTGGATCATGCTGGAACAGCATGCGCACCTGCTCGGGCGCCCGCACGCGAAGCGTCGCCGCGAAGGCGCCGGGCATCACGATATCACCCGTCTGGTCGCGCCTATTGAACAGGCTGGCGTAACCAACGAACACGCCCGTGCCGGAGCAAGCGCAAAGCGGCCGCCCCAGCCGGCTACCTTCCCGGCGGATTTGCATGAAAGATTTTTCCTTGACCTTAAGAGGCGTTCTTTACATTCTGGAACGAATCAGGTACTTTTTGCTAGGTAATGTTTTGGAATGAAGGAGCGCCTAATGTCCCGAGATGGGTTTTACTCAATTGTTTTTCGACGCCGCTTGGCACAGGCCACGGCGTCGTTACACTGCTGAATGATGTCATTCGCGGTGGCGACTCGATGATCTATTATTTTGGAAACTACCAGATGGAAGGTGAAGCCTTTACAGCGCAGGTATCAACTGACGCTCACTCGCAGCCGCCAGGTATGAGTTCTGTCTTTGGCCGTAACAAAGTACACATTAACTTGGCCGGAAGTTTCGTGGGTGAAGACGCTCTGCTGACGGGCACTGCAACTGAACTACCGGCGGTTAAGTTCAGCGCGAAGTTGAGGAAGATTGGTTCTTAGCAATTCGTTCCAAGTTGTCGGAGAGTCTGTTGATGGCTTCGATCAGTGTGGAGAGCTTAGAGTTTACTGCTTCTTTAGTTTTGCACATTCGATTTCTCCGGAATTGGAAATAATTGCCTGTTTTGGAACTTAGTGGTCAGGTAAGCTAGCCACTATTGATCGCGCCGTACCCCACCGCCGCCCGCTTCTCGTCCGGCGTCAGGAAACTCGCCTTCTCGACTCTCGCCCAGAGCGCTTCCCTGTCGGGAGCCATGGCTTCGACCTGGTCGAGATCATGGGTCAAGCGTAGCGTCCCATTCCCCAAGAACCCGGTCAGGGCTTCCGCCACGCGGCCGGCGATCGGCAGAACGGTCTGGCGCCAGAAGCTGCGGTTGGCTTCGGCATAGTTGGCGAATGTATTGTCACCCGGAATGCCGAGCAGCATGGGCGGCACCCCGAAGGCCAGCGCGATTTCGCGGGCCGAAGCATTCTTGGCCTCGATGAATTCCATCTCCTGGGGGCTGAAGCCCATTTCCTTCCAGTCGAGCCCACCCTCCAGCACCATGGGCCTGCCGGCATTGGAGGCACCCTGGTAACTCAACTCCAGCTCAGCTTTGAGGCGCTCGAATTGTTCCGCCGTCAGGTGGCCGCCGCCCGCCGCGTAGACCAGGGCTCCGCTCGGCCTGGCGCTGTTGTCGAGCATCGCCTTGTTCCAGGCGGCCGCCGCATTGTGGGTGTCGATCGAGCGCTGGGCGGCCTCGAAGGGCGACATGCCGTAGTGGTCGTTCAGCGGGTTGAACAGTTTCAGGTGCAAGACATTCTCACGCGGCAAGCGCACCGATTGTCCGTTCACGGAATATTCGAAGGCCTCGGGCCAGCCGCTCGCCGAGGCGACGATCTTCACGCGGTCGGGGCGGAGAGTATAAAGCTCGCGCGAGGCGCCTTCGATTTCGGCCTTCTCGACATAGGCGTTGCCCGCCACCAGCAGGAAGCCATAGAGCATTTCCAGGAATTCGCGCCCCGGCTGGCCCGGATTGGGCCGCCTCAGAAGTGTCAGCAGCGGGTGCGCCACCGCTTCGGCATCGCCCTCATAGGCAAGCCAGGGAATCGAGGCGGCCGCTTCGGCGATCATGCGTACGGCGCGGTAGCCGATGGCATTGGAGGCAAAGCCTTCCCGCGCCAGTGCCGCATAATTGCGCGGCGTCCATTGCGGCTTGCCCACGCTGTGAAGCGAGATCAGCGAAGCCGTGGCCGAGCGTTTCCGTTCGGGTGCTAGGAACCGTTTGACACTTTGCAACATTCGATCGTCCTTCAAAGGGTGCGTACGCGCGGTTCGAATGTCCGCCGCAGCATCAAGTCGGTCACCGCCCAGACCAGCGCGTCGAGGCGGTCGGGGCTCTTGGCGCCATCGCGGATGGCGGTGCACATTTCGTCTTCGAGCTCTGGAAACGTTCCGGCGTGAGACACCCGGCCTTGTTCGTAGAGGGCCGCCACCGGTTCGGCGCGGGCCTGCTTGCCGCGCGTCGCGTGCACGGCACGGAAAGCGACATCGGCATCGACCTCGCGCAGCACCTGTTCGACCATGGCGCCGCCCTGGTTCACTTCGGCCACCACCCGGTCGGCGCGGCGCGACTGATAGAGGGCGACAACCTTCGCCGCCCATTGCGCAGGGCGTGCTCCGTTCACGGAGCAATCGTCCAGCACATAGGCGCGGCCATCGCTGCCCAGCCCCACGCAGACGATGCCGCAGGCATTGGAGCGCTTGCCGTGGCTGGCCGGCGGGTCGACCGCCACCACCACCCGGATCATCTCTGGTGCTGTCACGACACGCGCCTTCTCGATCAGATCGCGGCGGAAGAGCGCGTCCGGATCGTCATCGATCAACTCGCCGTCGAGTTCCTGGCGGCCGAGCCTGGTGCCGCCGTAGCGGGCCACGACGTCCTTCCAGAAACTCCGCGCCAGGTGGGCGCGGTTGTCCTTGGTGCGGGTGAGCGACACGGCGGTCGCCGCGTCGGCCAGCAGGCGCTTCAGAAGCGGCACGGGGCGCGGCGTGGTGGTCACCGCCACGCGCGGGTTGTCGCCCAGGCGCAGCGCGAAGGCCAGCATGTCCCAGACCTCGTCGGCATATTTCCATTTGGCCAATTCGTCGCACCAGGCGGCATCGAACTGGGGGCCGCGCAGGCCTTGCGGATCGTCCGCCGAGAAGATCTGGGCGATCGAGCCATTGGGCCAGGTCAGCAGCCGCTTCGAGGGCTCGTAGCGGGGCCGTTCATCATCGGCATGGATCGCCAGCAGGCCCGATTTGCCCTCGATCATCACCATGCGGGCCTCGTCGAAGGTGGGGCCTACGATGGCGATGCGTTCGGAGCGTGCGCCTGTCGCTGGCCACAGGCCTAAGGCCCGCGCCTTCACCCATTCGGCCCCGGCCCTGGTCTTGCCGGCACCACGTCCGCCCAAGATCAGCCAACAGCGCCACTGAACGCCATCGGGCGGCAATTGTTTGCCGAGCCTCGCCCACATGCGCCAGTCACGGTTCAGCAGCTGCACCTGGCGGCTGCTGAGCCGCTTCATCACCTTCTTCACCCTCTTCTTCCGCGAGTTCCTGACGGAGGCCCTCAAGCTTTTCCGCAAGCGCTTCACGCTCGGCGTCATCAAACTGGCGCTGCTGCTTCCGCTGCTTGCTGCGCTGGGCGCGGTCTTTCCGTTCAAGTTCCAAAACCTTCTCCAATGTCCGGACCAGCGTGTTCATCGAGCGGATGTCGCGTTCGCTGGTGGCCGCGGTGGCGGCCTCGCCGAGTGCTCCGATCTGGCTTTCGAGATCGCCCAGGCGCTGCTGCAGGAGCGCTTTCAGCCGGGCGATGGTCTCGCGCGTGCCCGCGGCTTTCTTCGATCCGTGCCCGCGCAATTTCCAGCCGCCGGCGCGCGCCTTGGCGGTCAGGGCCTGGGCCGGAATATTCGCCGCCGCGGCGATAGCCGAGACGCTCTCTTTTCCTGCTTCGTAGCGCTGCCGCACCGCCGCCCAAAAGGCAGCGGGCAGCGGTTCCTCACCGTTGCCGCTCATCGCCTGACCCATTTGTGGAGTATGCCCTCTTCTAGCCGGGGGAGCGGGCGCTGTCAAGGATTATTTGCCTATTACAGGAATATTGTTTTTCAGCCTTGCGATGTCCTCCCGCCAAGCTATTGCTTGAGAATGGATATCCGCCAGCTCCAATACCTCGCGGCGCTTGCCCGTGAGAAGCATTTCACGCGCGCCGCCCAGGCCTGCCATGTCACCCAGCCGACCATGTCGGGGCGCATCCGGCAACTCGAACAGGAATTGGGCGTCCCCATCGTCGAACGCGGCCAGCGCTATATCGGACTTACCGCCGAGGGCGAGCGCGTTCTCAAGTGGGCGCATCTCATTCTCGACAACTGGCAGTCGCTGCAGCAGGAGCTCGGCACCATCCGTTCGAAAACGAGCGAGCTGGTGGGACGGCTGGTGCTCGGCGTCATCCCGTCCGCCCTTCCCATGGTGTCGCTCCTGACACGGGCAATGGAACAGGCGCACCCTCAAGTCGAGTTCACCGTGCTGTCGCACAGTTCCGAGGAAATCATCCGGGGCTTAAGTGATTTCTCGATCGAGGCCGGCATCACCTATCTCGACAACGAGCCGGTGGCTGGCCTGCTGCAGGCGCCGCTGTACCGCGAGCACTATTGCCTGTTCATCGCCGAGGACAATCCTATTGCCAGCCGCGCCAGCGTCACCTGGCAGGAGGCCGCCCAGGAGCCGCTCTGCCTGCTCACCCCCAACATGCAGAACCGGCGCATCATCGACCGGGCCTTCCTTGCCGCCAATGTAAGCCCGTCGCCCCGGCTCGAGACCAATTCCATCATGAACCTCCTGGCCTCGGTCCGCACCATGGGGCTGGCCTCGATCATGCCGGAGTATTTCATCAATATTCTCGGGCGCCTCGAGGGGGTCAAGGCCATCCCGCTGATCGAGCCCAGGGTGGAGCATGCGGTGGGCCTGGTCGGATTGCCGCGCGAGCCCCTGTCACCGTTGATTTCGGCCCTGTTCGCGGCGGCGCGGAAACTTAAAGGCTGATACGGTCTCCCTATGGGATCATAGACGCCGCCGATTGGCTTTTCGGCGCGGATAGGTTCATATGACCCAATGTCCGCAAAACACACCCTCATCGATACTTCCCCCAAGGCGGCGCTGGCCGCCCGGGCCGTGGCCCTCCGCTATGGCAACAAGCCCGATGCGCTCATGGAAATCCTGCATGATCTGCAGGAGGACTTGGGCTTCGTCCCGGAGGCGGCGCTGCCCGCGCTCGCCAAGGCGCTGAACCTGTCGCGGGCCGAGGTGCATGGCACCGTCAGTTTCTATCACGATTTCCGGCGAGAGCCCGCCGGCCGCCACGTCATCAAGGTTTGCCGCGCGGAAGCCTGCCAGTCGATGAAGGGCAATGAGTTGGCAGCCCTGATCCAGCGCATGCTCAAGGTGAAGTTCGGCGAGACGACGGCCGATGGCGCCATCACCATCCAGGCCGTCTATTGCTTGGGCAACTGCGCGCTGAGCCCCGCCATCATGGTCGGCGAACGGCTTTATGGCCGGGTCGACGAGGCGAAGGTCGAAACGATCTTTGCGGAGTGCCGGGCATGATCAAAGTCTATGTGCCGCGCGATTCGGCGGCGCGCTCGGTCGGGGCCGATGACGTAGCAGCGGCACTTGCTCCGTATGCGGAGCAAGTGGGTGTCGAGATCGTGCGCAACGGTTCGCGTGGGCTGTTCTGGCTGGAGCCGCTGGTCGAAGTCGAGACCGCGGCGGGGCGGATCGCCTATGGACCGGTGAGCGGGGATGATGTTGCCTCACTCATTGCCGCTCGGTTTCACAAGGGCGGCGATCACCCGTTGCGGCTCGGCAACATCGAAGAGCATCCCTATCTCAAGAACCAGGAGCGCCTCACCTTCGCGCGCTGCGGCATCACCGATCCGCTGTCGGTGGCGGACTATCTGGCGCATGGCGGTTTCGAGGGATTGAAGAAGTCCCTCGGGCTTTCCGGCGCCGCCATCGTGGCGGAGGTCACCGAGTCCGGCCTGCGCGGACGTGGCGGTGCGGGTTTCCCGACCGGCATCAAATGGAAGACCGTCCTCGATGCCAGGGCGGATCAGAAATACATCTGCTGCAATGCCGATGAAGGCGACAGCGGCACCTTCGCCGACCGCATGGTGATGGAAGGCGATCCCCTCATGCTGATCGAAGGTATGACCATCTCGGGCATCGCGGTGGGCGCCAGCAAAGGCTATATCTACATCCGTTCGGAATATCCCGATGCCATCGCCACCATGAAGCGGGCCATAGCAGCCGCCGTCTCCGCCAAGTGGCTTGGGGATAATATTCAGAGTACGGATCATTCCTTCGAACTCGAAGTGCGCCGCGGTGCCGGCGCCTATATCTGCGGCGAAGAGACCGCCATGCTGGAAAGCCTCGAGGGCAAGCGCGGCATGGTGCGGCCGAAACCACCCATTCCGGCGCTCCAGGGCCTGTTCGGCAAGCCCACCGTCATCAACAACGTCCTGACCTTCGCCGCGGTGCCTTTCGTCATGGCCAAGGGCGGTGCCGCCTACAAGGCTTACGGCATGGACCGGTCGCGCGGCACCCTGCCCTTTCAACTTGCCGGCAACATCAAGCACGGCGGCCTCGTCGAGAAGGCCTTCGGCGTCACGCTCCGCCAGTTGGTTGAGGATTTTGGCGGCGGCACATTCACGGGCCGTCCGATCCGGGCCATCCAGGTTGGCGGTCCGCTCGGATCCTACTTGCCGTCCTCGCAACTCGATCTGCCGATGGACTATGAGACCTTCGCCACGGCGGGCGCCATGGTCGGCCACGGCGGGCTGGTGGTGTTCGATGACACGGTTGACATGGCCCAGCAGGCGCGCTTCGCCATGGAATTCTGCGCCATTGAATCCTGCGGCAAGTGCACGCCCTGCCGCATCGGTTCGACGCGCGGCGTCGAAGTCATCGACCGGATCGTGGCGGGCATCGCGCGCGATGCCAATCTCGAACTGCTCGGCGACTTGTGCCAGACCATGACCGACGGCTCGCTCTGCGCCATGGGCGGCCTCACCCCCATGCCGGTCCTCAGCGCCATCAAGCATTTCGCCGAAGACTTCGACAAGCCCGTCCAGATTGCCGCCGAATAGGAGCGCAAAGCCCATGACCCTCATCCAGGAAATCGATTACGGCACACCC
>JANPCA010000110.1:0-8956 GCA_031430715.1 Hyphomicrobiales bacterium
GGACTACCGCTAGCGGTTTGCACGAGTTTCAGCAAAGTCCAAGATCCGAGAAGATGCCGCGCAACTCCGCCATGCCCGCAACCACGCGATCGGGCACGACATCCTCCGGTAAACGGTAGCCGGCTTTGACATGGGCGCCACCCGCAAAGTGCCAGACCGCCATGCCCGCGGCCTGGGCGGCCCTGACGCCCATTTCGCTGTCCTCGATCACCAGGCAGCCCGCCGGATCGGCCTTCATGCGGGCCGCGGCATGCAGCATGAGATCGGGGGCGGGCTTGCCGTGCGGAACCTCGGATGCCGTGAAGCAGCGGCCGGTGAAGAACCGTTCCAGCCCGGCGGCTTGCAACGACAACGCCATGCGTTGCGGGCTGCTGCCGGTCGCCAGGCAATAGGGCGCGCGCAACGCCGTCAGCAGTTCCGTAACGCCTTCCATCGGCTGTAATTCCACGGCCATTTTCGCCAGGAGGCGTTCGCGGTAATTCATCTGAAAATCCTGCGGAAGCGTGCGGCCAAAGCGCTGCTCGGCACGCAGTGCTGCGGAGACAAAGCTGCGCCCCAGAAAATCCTTGCGAAAGATGTCGGCGGTGATGGGAAGGCCGATTTCGGCCATCATCGCCATCAGCACGCCGGCACTCAACATTTCGCTATCGACGAGCACACCGTCGCAGTCGAAGATCACCAGTGAATATCTTGCCTCCGCAGCCATTGCACATCGCGCCTGTGACTCTAGGACCCGCAACGCTGCGGCCACCGGCACTTGTAACCGCTGGAATTGCCATTGAGCAAGTCCCGCGGAGGGCGGCCACTCCGTTCCAACCCATGGAAGGACGCTTGGAAAGACCACAAGAACCTGAAAGGATGGCGACGGGACTTGATATGGAGAACTGCAATGGCCGTGCAACGGGACGAGAATGCCAGGATGCCATATCAGCTTTCCATGCCCGCCGAGGCGCTGGCCGAAATCGTCGTCCCCGATGCAATCCCCCAGGACGAAAGACTGTGGGTGCCCCAGGCCGAAAACGTCTGGTTCCGGCCCCTGTGCCTCAACCGGTCGCAGGGCTACTGGACCAATCTCCTCAAAGTCCGCAAGGCCGGCGTGCTGTCGCGACACCGGCATCCACAATCCGTACACGGACTGGTTCTCAAGGGCCGCTGGCATTATCTGGAACATGACTGGGTGGCGACCGAAGGCAGCTATGTCTTCGAGCCGCCGGGCGAAACCCACACCCTGGTGGTGCCCGAGGACGTCGCGGAGATGATCACTTTCTTCCAGGTCAACGGCGTCATGTATTATGTGGACCCCTGGGGCAAACATCTCGGCTACGAGGACGTCTTCACCAAGATCGGCATGTGTCGGGCGCATTTCGAAAAATGCGGGCTTGGCGCTTCCTATGCCGACCACTTCATCCGTTAGAGAGAGGCCGTCATGAGTTTCTGGCCGGTTGGCTGCTTCAAGCGTCATCAGGTTCTCATCACCGGCGGCACGTCAGGCATTGGCGCCGCCATCGCCAGGGCCTTCCAATCGGAGGGCGCACTGGTCAGCGCCACGGGCGCCACCCATGGCGAGGCCGCGGCAGCGGCGCAGGACATGCCGGGGATCACTTTCGGAATGCTCGACGTCCGCGATGCCGGTGCCGTCGAAACCTTGATCGGCGGCTTGGCGCGCCTCGATCATGTGGTGAATTGCGCGGGCATCATCCGCCGTGGCGATGAACACGCGCTTCCGGTCTTCGAGGATGTGGTGGATGTCAATCTCACCGGCACCATGCGCGTCTGCACGGCGGCCCGCGGCTTGCTTGCGGCAAGTGGCGGCACGATCGTCAATACCGCTTCAATGCTCAGTTTCTTCGGCGGCGGTCTGGTGCCCGGCTATGCCGCATCGAAGGGCGGCATCGCGCAACTGACCAAGTCGCTAGCGATCGCCTATGCGCCGGACGGAATCCGGGTGAATGCCATCGCTCCAGGCTGGATCGAGACGCCCCTGACGCAGACCATCCGGGACGATACCCAGCGCAATGCCGCAATCGCTTCCCGCACCGCCCTGAAGCGTTGGGGCAGGCCGGAGGAGCTCGCCGGCGCGGTGCTGTTCCTGTCCTCGCCCATCGCCAGCTATGTGACGGGCAGCATCCTGGCCGTCGATGGCGGCTACCTGGCGGTCTGAAACCGCTTAAGGAGGCTACAGGCTGACCACCTGGCCTTCGAAGATGGAGCGCTCCGCCGCCAGCACGATCTTGAGGCTCTTGACGCCGTCGTTCATGTGTTCCGTCAAATCCAGATTCCCGACGATTGCTTTCAGTAAATAGCGCTGCTCGCGCTCGCAGAGATCGTCGTGGCTGGGTTCGTCGCTCATGTCGATGCGCTCATCGGGTTTCGACATGTCGGCGTGATGCCAGAGAATCTGATTGGTCTTGGTATGGGCGTTGATATCGTCGGATTTCACGTTGCCCGCCGTTTCCGCCATGACGATCGATACGGAACCCTTCGGCCCGATTACATCCTTCACGAAAAACGCCGTCTCGCTCATCATCGGTCCCCAGCCGGCCTCGTACCAGCCGACCGAACCGTCGTCGAAGATCACCTGCAGCATGCCGTAATTCTGCTGCTTGACCTCATTGGATAGCCTGGCGCCGATGGCATGGACCTTGATGGGCTTGGCCTTGGTCATCTGGCACATGACATCGACATAATGCACGCCGCAATCGACGATGGGCGGAAACGAATCCATGAGGCGCTTGTGCCAGGCCCAGGTCTCGCCATTGGATTGCTGATTGAGGTTCATGCGGAACACCAGCGGCGTGCCGAGTTGCCGGGCGATCTCGATGAACCTGATCCATGACGGATGCTGGCGGAGGATATAACCGATCACCAGTTTCCGGCCCGTGCGCGTGGCAGTCTCCACCACCTTTTCGGCGTTTTCGGCATTGTCGGCCAAGGGCTTTTCCACGAAGACATGGGCACCCGCCTGCATCGCCTTGATGGCGAATTGGGCGTGGGTATCGGGCAGCGTGTTGATGGACACGACATCGGGCTTCAGTTCGGCCAGCGCCTTATCAAAATCATCGAACTTCTTTGCTCCCTTGAGCGCCTCGGGCAATTCGCGCCTGGCGATGCGGCGCTCGCAGACGCCAACGACTTCGAATTCCGGAATGCGGGCATAGGCCAGCGCGTGACTCATCCCCATGTTGCCGAGGCCGACGGCCAGAACGCGTTTTCGTGCCATTTCGTGCTCCTATCCGATGTGTATGACGTTGCCGGTGCGCGCCGATTCCTCGGCGGCGAGTGTTGCTTCGAGGGCCGCCGCCGCATCTTGAGGCCGGCCGATGGCGGGATTGATACCTTTGAGAGCGCAATCGGCGAAATAGTCAAATTCGGCGCGCAATGCGCCGCCGCGCACGCCGTCGAACATCGGCCAATAGGTGGTGTCGGGACTGTGCAGCTTGCTGCCGTCGACGATGCCGAGATTGGGGAACGTGTCCTGGATGTGGATGATGCCCTCGGTACCGATGATCGACATGCGCTCGTCGATATCGAAGGGCGTTTTCTCCGGCATGCACCAGACGGTCTCCAGTGTTGCCGTGGCACCGCCCTTGAAGCGGTACATGGTCTGGCCGATGTCGGGGAACTTCAAGTTCCGTACACTGACGGTCTGGGCATAGGCGCTGGCCACGCGATCGCCGGTGAACCACAGCATCAGGTCGGTGTCGTGGATGGCGTCGCCAACGATGGGGCCGATCTTGTTGAGAATTTCCGGGGTCCACGCGGCGGGAATATTGCGCCGCGAATTCAACGCGACGATCCTGCCGATGCGGCCGGCATCGATGGCCAGCTTGGCCATGCGATAACGCGGGTTGAAGCGGCAGATGTGGCCGATCTGCAAGATGCCCTTGGCCTTCCTGGCGGCCGCCATGATGCGGTTGCAGTCCGCCACCGTGGAGGCCATTGGCTTTTCGAGGAAGACGTGCTTGCCGGCTTCGAGTGCTGCGATGGCAGGGTCCGTGTGCTGGTCCCACATGGTGACGATCGAGACCGCGTCGATGTCCGGATCATCCAGCATGGCGCGATAGTCCGTGTACATCTTTTTCACACCGAATTTGGCGGCCTGTTCCGCCAGCCGCTCGGTCCTCCTGGTGCAGAGTGCCGCGAGTTCAAGGTTGGCGATCCCTAGGATGGTTTCGCAATGGATCTCGCCGAACCATCCCAGCCCGATCACGCCGATGCGCAGTCTGTCCATGGTGCCCTCCTAGATATCCTGTATCGTCAGCTCGCGGGTCATGACGATATTGCCGGCCGTCAGGCCGCAATCGACGGTGAGCGTCGTGCCGGTGATGGCGGCGGCCTGATCCGAAGCAAGGAACGTAACGGCCTTCGCGACATCGAGAGGTTCAACGATGCGGCCCAGCGGATACCACTTCTTCAGCCTGTCGAGCGTGGTCGAATCGGCACCCGCCTTGCGTTCCCATAAAGGCGTGCGCACCGTGCCGGGCAGCACGATATTGGCGCGGATGTTGTAGCGGCCATATTCCATGGCGAGCGAGCGGGTCAGTGAAATCATGCCGGCCTTGGCCGCACTGTAGGCGGGGTCGCCGAAGCCGCTGATGCCGTTCACCGACCCGATGGCGACAATCGATCCGCCGCCCTTGGCCTTCATGCCGGGAATGACGGCACGGGCACAATAATATGCGCCGTTGAGATTGCCGTTGATGTCATAGGCCCAGTCGTCTGGCTCGGTCTTGGCGAAGGTGGGGTGTTCGGAGAAGCCGGCATTGTTGACGAGGACATCGACGGGACCGATCTCAGAGAATGCCCTGGCCACGGCGTTCTTGTCGCCGACATCGGCCAGCGCGTGGATTGCCTCGATGCCTTCGGATTTGAGAGTGTCTATGAAGTTCATCAGCGCCGGGCTTCTGTCGATGACCGCAAGGCGCGCACCTTCAGCGGCAAAATGGCGGCACAGGCTTTGCCCGATGCCGCCCGCCGCCCCGGTGATGGCAACCAATTTGTCCTTGAACATCATGCGCGGCTCTCAAGCAATGTCATGGCATCGGCGATCCAGGCGACATTGGCCTCCCGCAGGTGGCCCCAGTTGTAGAAGGCCAGATCGGTGACGCCGGCCTGGATCAGGGCGCCGGCGGCGGCGAGGAACTCAGGCTTGCTGGCGAGGTCCGGATAGGCCGGGCGCATGATGCCGCGCAGGGTTCCCTTGCCGCGCAGGCGCCGGTTCACGTCGAACACATCGGCCTTCACGCGGGCCGCGCTTGGCTCATAGAAGCAGGCCTCGATGAGGCCCGCCGCATCGGCCAGTCCCGCAAGATCGCTGCCTTCGTACCATGCCCCGGCCGTTGGCCGCGCCACCGACGGGATCACCGCGACGGCGGCGCTCTTTCGAACTTCATGGCGGATTTCGGCGACCAGCGATGTGACGATGCCACAGCGCCAGTCGAGAAAGGCTTTCAACTCCCCATCGCTGCGGGTGTCGGCGAGCCAGAAGGCCTCGGCCATGTCGGCGGGAAAGTCGGTGTCGCTGGCGAGGTAGGCCGTGATGTCAGCTGCCACACGGCGCTTGAGCCCCGCCGCATCGATGCCGGCGTTCTTTGCTCCACTGACGCAATGGGTGCAGAAGCACAGGCCCAATTGACTATCGAGCCAGCGGTTAGGCTGGTTCAACGCGAATTCGTGGTGAAAGCCATGGGCATAGGGTGCGAAACCCGGCGATTCCAACGAAATTCCCGATACGTCATAGCTTTCGGTCACATCGCGGGCGAGGCCGATGGCATAGGCGCGGGCCGAAGGCGCCGCCGGACAGAGACTGTAGACATAGCGGTCGCCGAAGGCATTGGCGACGGTTGCTTC
Source organism: Hyphomicrobiales bacterium (assembly GCA_031430715.1). Taxonomy (GTDB): domain Bacteria; phylum Pseudomonadota; class Alphaproteobacteria; order Rhizobiales; family Aestuariivirgaceae; genus Aestuariivirga. Next base: position 5,851 of record JANPCA010000110.1, read on the forward strand.
CGGATGCCGCATTCCCAACAGCGTATTGTGCAGGAGCACCAGCCAGACATTGGCGGCGATATTTCCCTGTTTCGTCAGTTCACGGAGCACATCGCGCTCGGCCAGCATGGAGTTCGCAACCGGCTTGATATCTCCATAACGGCTGGGATCGGCCTTGAAATAGATTGTCCCGTCCTCGGGAAAATAAACCTTGCCGTTCTTCCCATGCGGTCTCAGGAATTTCCCGGCGTGATAACTGCCCGCCATGGTGATCGTATTGAGTCCGAGGCCGCGAAAGCCCGCGGCGGCCTCCGCCACACCCGCTTCGGCAAGGTCCCAGGCATAGGTATAGATGGCTCGGTAACTCATACAGATGCCCCGCTTCCGAACCAGCCTTCTTTCAAGTAGTGCATGTATTCGAAGACCGTATTGTATTTGCGCACGAACACAACTTCGAGAAAACCGCCCACGACAAATGGCGGAATAATGATCTCCATGCCCGGCACGCTGAGATGCGGCTCCAGGTTGTCGACACGAAACGCGATATGTGGATTGTGCTTCACGATGTCAGGCACGGAGCTGTCCGGCTCATAGCGCAGGAATTCGATATGCTCCGGGTGCTTTCGTGGATTGGTCACCCACACCCTGCTCTGTTCCACCCAATCCTCATCCGGCTGCTTGATGGTGGTGGTGATGCCGACGTGGTCGAATTCATACATGGCAACCTGCCTCGCCAGTCAGAAATGAAAAAGCGGCGCCTCGAGGCGCCGCCGCTTGCTCATCAGATGCGTTTCATGATCTCTTCGGCGTTGACGCCCTTGTAAGCATCGGACAAAGCAAAGCCGTCGGCATCGGCCTTGACCTTGGCCGCGTCGAAGCTGTTGGCCACGTCGATGTAGTCGTTCTTCACCACGTCCTCCGTCTTGAAGTCGGTGGTGATCTGGCCGATCTCGCGGCCGACATCGAAGAACATCTGCCAGCTGTCGATGAGATGGAAGCCCCACTTCTTGCGCTCGTCCATACGGCCGGCGAAGACATTGGCGAGTTGCATCATCGATTCGACCGCGACATCCGGCGTCATCTGGGAGGCCAGGCCGGGGAATTGTTCCATGACGATCTGCGTCGCCGCCCTCGGGTTCTGCTTGCCGAATTCGAGCCCCGCGGCCCAGCCCTGAAAGTAACGGCCATAGAGATCCTTCTTCGCCGCATCCTCGAAATCCGCCTTGCGGATGACGAAGCTGTTGGCGGGAAGTTTGGAGAAATCGCGGCCGAGGAAATAGTCGAAGTCGAAGCCCTGGCCCAGCCATTGGGCGCGCAGGCCTTCCCAGGATAGGGCCGAGTCGCCCTTGCCTTCCTTCAACGCGGTGCCCCAGGTGGGCCAGCCGGCATCGACATATTTGATCTTGGTAATATCGACGCCCGCCGCCTTGAGCATGGGATCGCAGATCGACTGCCAGCCGGCGCTGCCAAGCACGATGGTCTTGCCTTCGAGATCCTTGAGGCTCGCCGGCTTCTCGCCTTTGCGGAAGGCGAAATCGAACACATCGCTGCCGCCCATGTGGAAGGCCGATACCAGCGGCATGCCCTGGGTCAGCGCCAGCGAGAAGACGCCCGGCGAGGGAAAGCCGACATCGGCCTGGTTCTGGTCGACGAGCTTCACGGTTGCGGTCGCATCGGAGGGACCAGGCTCCAATGTCGTTTCGATAGCGCCGAAGTAACCAAACTTCTTGGCCACCCAATAGGGATAGTCGTCGAGCACCTCGACGGTGCCGCGCGGACTGACCCAGCGGATCATATCGGCGGCGCGCGCCGGCCGCGTTCCGGCCAGGCTGCCCAAGGTCAGGGCCGAGACGCCGGTGGCGGTCAAGGTCAACAGGCGGCGGCGTCCGATCATCATATTGCCATTCATTCCGGTCTTCTCCTCTGTTTTTCGTGGTTCGATTTTTGTTTCCGGATTCTTGGTGCGGGATCAGGCGCCCGTCTTGTCACCGGTTCAGGCTTCCCAGCTGGCCCATCTCTTTCCGAGCCAGAAGAAAAAAACATAGATCGATATGCCAAGCGCCGCGAGGATCAGGATGATCGCGAAGAACTGCGGCATGCGGATCAAGGCCGAGTAGTAAGTCAGGCGGTTGCCGAGGCCTTCGGCCCCGCCGACCATCTCGGCGCCAATGGTGGTAAGCAGTCCGAAGATCGATCCGACCATGAGGCCGACGATGATCATCGGCATGGCCATGGGAATGCGGATCTTGGTGAAGATTTGCAGGGTGCTGGCGCCGAAGGACCGGGCGAGCGCGATCTTGGCGAGATCGGCGCGGCGAAAACCCGTGGCCGAATTGATCATCACCATGGGGCCGCTGGCGAGCGCCACGGCGATGATGCGCGGCTCGCTGCCAAAACCGAAGCGCAGGATCAGCAGCGGCACCAGCGCCAGCATCGGCGTCGTTACCAGGAGGAGGATATAGGGCGTCACGATCTTTTCGACGAAGGGAAACTGGGTGATGACCGCGGCGAGAATGAATCCGATCGAACCGCCGATTGCAAAGCCCACTAGCAGTTCATAGATCGTGATGAGCAGGTGCGGCCAAATGAATGTCCACTCGGTGAACAGGGCCATGACGATGAGGCTTGGGCGGGGCAGAACATATTGCGGAACCTTGAAGGCATAGAGCCAGAGTTCGGCGCCGCCGATGATCACCACCGCAACGAGTGCTATGACCAGAACCTCGAGCTTGCTGCGATGGCCGCCGAGCCCAAAAGAAGCGCCCGACAGGCCGATGCCTCCGCCGCCTGGTTCCGGCTTGCGGTTGAATTCCGGGATCTTGCCGCCTAGCGTCTTATCCACGCGCCGCCTCCCGCAACGGTTTCGTTCCCATTGTCATGCGATGGCAACCCCGGCCGATCCGTGGCCGTGCTCGATGCGGGCTTTGATCTCGAGTATCCTGGCGATGAAGTCGGGCCTGGTCTGAATCTCGATGGGCCGCGGGCGCGGGATATCGATGTCATAGACCTCGGCAATCCGGCCGGGCCTTGCCGACATCACGGCGACGCGGTCAGCGAGGAAGATCGCCTCGGAAATGGAATGGGTCACGAAAGCGATGGTCTTGCCGGTCTCCATCCAGATTTCCTG
>JANPCA010000111.1:0-5227 GCA_031430715.1 Hyphomicrobiales bacterium
CAGGAAATCTGGATGGAGACCGGCAAGACCATCGCTTTCGTGACCCATTCCAGATTTCCTGAATCAGCAGATTCATCTCATCGCGCGTGAAAGCATCGAGCGCGCCGAATGGCTCGTCCATCAAGAGCACCGAGGGATTGACCGCGAGGCTCCGCACGATCGAGGCACGCTGCTGCATGCCTCCCGACAGCTCGCGCGGAAATTTCTTTTCGAAGCCGGCAAGCGACACACGGTTCATAAGCTTGGCAATCAGCGCCCGGTCGGTGGCTTTTCGTTTCAGTTCGAAGGGCAGTTCGATGTTCTTCTCCAGATTGCGCCACGGCAGCAGGTTGGCATCCTGAAAGATCATCGCGATTTCAGGATGCGGCCTGGTGACCGGGCTGCCGTCGAGGCTTATGCTGCCGCCGCTCAAGGGATGAAGACCGGCCATGGACCACAGCAGGGTGGTCTTGCCGCAACCCGACGGCCCCAGAATGCAGAGGAATTCGCCTTCCTTGACATCGAGCGACACATTGTCGAGCGCATGCACGGCACCGGTGCTGGTCTGATAGAACTTCGAGGCTTGCCGCACTGCCATCTTGATGGAGCGTGCCTTGCTTTCGGGCTTGGCATTCAATGCGGACTTCGCAACCATCAACACGGGCCTGCCCATAAGGGAGCGTGTTTTCGAAAAGAGAGCAGCGGGTGTTCCCGTAACGGCATGTTAGCAGTCCTGAGCGGCCTCAATATTGAAATCATGTTACAAAGTCCTGGGGTGCGCAATAGTCATCTTGCGCGCGCTGCCCTGTTGCAGACGCGAAGCAGCTGCGCGTTTCGCCCATCCAATTGGCTACCGCGCGCGAAATACTTGTTCTCTGTTTCAAGCACCGGCGCCATCGGCGGGGCCATCGCCCCTGATGGCTGACGGCGGCGCGGAAGAATAGACAAATGTTTTGCAGATGGCCGGGAGCGGCGGTATCCTGCCGGGGGCTCGATCCTGGCCAGGATCGGGCCGTCAGCAATCCTTTCAAGACATGACACCGGAGCAAGGTTTTGATTTTCCGCCAGCTGTTCGATAGTGTGTCCGGCACCTACAGCTATCTGATCGCCAGCCGCCGGGGTGCGGAAGCCTTGATCATCGACCCGGTGCTCGAAAAGGTCGACCGCTATATCCAGCTCATGAGCGAACTCGATCTCCGTCTCGTCAAGGCGGCCGACACGCATCTCCATGCCGATCACGTCACGGGTCTCGGTGCCTTGAGGGATCGCACCCGCTGCGTCACCGTGATGGGCGAAAACTCCAAGGCCGACGTGGTTTCCATGCGGCTTGCCGACGGCGACAGACTCGATATCGAGGGGGTAAGCCTCAATGTCATCTACACGCCCGGGCATACGGATGATTCCTATTCCTTCGCGCTTGAGGACCGGGTGTTCACCGGCGACACGCTGCTGATCCGCGGCACGGGGAGAACCGATTTCCAGAACGGCGACGCGCGCGCGCAATATGACTCGATCTTTAACCGGCTCCTGAAACTGCCGGACGACATGCTGGTCTATCCCGCCCATGACTACAAGGGCGATACGGTCAGCACCATCGGCGAGGAGCGGCGCTCGAATCCGCGGCTGCAGGTGAAGTCAGTGGAAGAATATGCCGCGCTGATGAGCAACTTGAAGCTGCCCAATCCGAAGATGATGGACGTGGCGGTGCCGGCCAACATGCGCATCGGCCTGGCACAGGATTCGGTCGCGCAGAAAGGCTGGGCGGTGCTTGCCGCGGACGCTTTGCTGCTGCCGGGGCAGAGCGATATCGCGCTGATCGATCTGCGCGAAAAAGCCGAGCGCGAGAAGCACGGCAGCATTCCGGGAGCGCTGCATGAGCCCTACCCCGATTTGCGCGATAATCTCGGCCCGGGCGGCCTCATCCGGGCGCTGGGCGCCAACATGCGGGTGGTGTTCTTTTGTGCCTATGGCGAGCGCTCCGCCATGGCCGTGATGGCCGCACAGGAAGCGGGCATCACCTCGGCCCGCCACATCCAGGGCGGCATGGCGGCGTGGAAAGCGGCGGGCGGACCCGTCGCATATTGAATTGACAGTTGTGAAGGAGGCCGCGCCATGATCCTGCGCAAGACCGTAACGTTCACGGAGACCACGCTCATCGAAGGCGGTAAGGCGGCAGCGGTCCCGCTCAGGCTCTTCGCGGCGGCGGCGGTTCTCAAGAACCCGTGGGCGGGCCGGGGCTTTGTCGAAAACCTTAAGCCCGAAATCCAGGCCATCGCACCTAGGCTTGGCGAGCTGCTGACCCGCATGATGATCGAGATGGCGGGCTCGGGCGAAGTCATCGAAGCCTATGGCAAGGCGGCGATCGCCGGCCTGGATGGTGAGATCGAACATGCCTCGGCGCTGATCCACACGCTGCGCTTCGGCAACCACTACCGCAAGGCGGTCGCTGCCAAGAGCTATCTCGCCTTCACCAATGTGCGCGGGCCCGCCAACGCGCCGATTCTCATTCCGCTCATGCACAAGCTCGACGAGGGCATGCGCTCGCATTACCTCACGGTGCAATTCGCCATCCCGGATGCTCCGTCGGCTGATGAAATCGTCGTGGCGCTGGGCGCTTCCATCGGCGGGAGGCCACATCACCGCATCGGCGACCGCTATCAGGATCTGAAGGACCTTGGCGACACCCATAATGTCTGAGACGCGGAAGATTCTTGGCGGCACGGGCTATATCGAACGGGGCCGGGGTGATGCGCTGGTGCTCATTCACGGTGTGGGATTGAATGCCGAGGCCTGGGGTCCGCAGACCGAGGCGTTCTCGATGACGCACCGGGTCATCGCTCTCGATATGCTCGGCCATGGCGCGAGCATGTCAGCAGCACCGGGCGCGACGCTCAACGACTATGTGCAGCAGGTGCTGCGCCTGCTCGATGGATTGAACGTCGCCTCCGCCAGTGTGGCGGGTCATTCGATGGGTGGGCTGGTTGCTATCGGGCTGGCCATCGCCGCGCCGCAACGGGTGAAGCGGCTCTGCGTCCTGAGCAGTGTCTATGAACGCAGCGCGGCGGCGCGTTCGGCTGTCGAGGCGCGCGCCGCCGAAATGCTAAGGGCGGCGCCCAATCACGAGACCGCGCTGGCCCGCTGGTTCGACGGCAAGCCTTCGGCCATCCGCGACCGGGTCGAGGCCTGGCTCAAAACCGTTGATCCACAAGGATACGCAACCGCCTATCACGTCTTTGCGAAAAGTGACCGGCTGTTCTCGGGCAAGCTCCACAGAATCACTTGCCCGTCCCTCTTTGCCACGGGCGAATTCGATCTCAATTCGACGCCGGACATGGCGGAGGCGATGGCTGCGGCGACGCCCCGCGGCCGCAGCGCCGTGCTTCCAGGGGCACGCCACCTGATGAACCTGACCGCGCCCGCGGAAACCAATTCACTGCTCATGGCCTTGCTTAGTGAGGCAAGCTGAAAGTGATCATGTCATGAAATTCTCGCTCTTCATCCATATGGAACGCATCAACGCGGCGCAGTCGCACGCCGAACTCTATGACGAGATGGTGACGCTGTGCGAAATGGCGGACCACGGCGGTTTCCACGCCATCTGGACCGGCGAACACCACGGCATGGACTTCACCATCGCGCCCAATCCGTTGATCAACATCGCCGACCTGGCGCGGCGCACCAAGAATGTAAGACTCGGCACGGGAACCGTGGTGGCGCCCTTCTGGCATCCGATCAAGCTGGCGGGCGAAGCGGCGATGACCGACATCATCAGCGGCGGCAGGCTCGACTTAGGGATCGCGCGCGGCGCCTACAGTTTTGAGTATCAGCGGCTTGCCAACAACATCGACGCCATGACGGCGGGCGCCAGGATGCGCGAGATGGTGCCGGCGCTGCAGAAGCTGTGGGCGGGCGACTATACCCATGAGGGCGAGCACTGGAGTTTTCCGAAGACGACATCATCGCCAAAGCCGCTGCAGCGGCCGGGCGTTCCCATCTGGGTCGCGGCGCGCGATCCGATGTCGCATGATTTCGCGGTGTCGAACCATTGCAATGTGCAAGTGACGCCGCTGCACCTGGGCGATGGCGAGGTGGCCGTGCTGGCGGAGCGGTTCAAAGCGGCGTGCGCGGCCCACCCCGGAATACTACGCCCGAAGATCATGCTGCTGATGCACGGCTTTTGCGGCGCCGATGCGGAAGATTGTTGGAAAGCCGCCGAAGATCTGCGCCGCTTCTATTGCTATTTCGCGGCCTGGTTCAAGAACGACCGGCCGATCAGCCAGGCGCTGATCCAGGAGCTGAACGCGGACGAAATGGCGGCGATGCCACAGTATGCGGCGGACAAGATGCTGGCGAACACGGTGACGGGAACGCCCGAACAGATCATTTCGCGGCTTAAGACTTACCAGGCGATGGGCTATGATGAGTTCAGCCTGTGGATCGATTCAATGATGACGACGGAGCGCAAGAAGGCGTCGCTGCAGCGGTTTATCGATCACGTTCTGCCGGCCTTCAGGTGACATGATGCGAAGCTTCGAGCAGTATATCGGCGGCAGGTTCGAGCCGGGCAAACGGCAGTTCGCGAGCCTCAATCCGGCGACCGGGGAGACCTGGGCGATGATGCCGGAGGCGGACGCGGCCGATGCCGACCGCGCGGTCAAGGCCGCCCATGCCGCATTGAACGGCAGCGCCTGGAGCGGACTCAATGCGTCCCAGCGCGGCAAACTTCTTTACAAGCTGGCCGATCTGGTCGCAGCCAACGCACAGACGCTGGCAGAAATCGAGACCGCCGATACCGGCAAGATCATCCGCGAGACCTCGGCACAGATTGCTTATGTCGCTGATTACTACCGCTACTTTGCAGGCCTCGCCGACAAGGTGCAGGGCGCCCATCTGCCGATCGACAAGGCCGACATGGAGGTGTGGCTGAGGCGCGAGCCGATCGGCGTCGTTGCCGCGGTCGTACCGTGGAATTCGCAGCTCTTCCTCGCGGCAGTGAAACTTGGACCGGCGCTGGCGGCGGGCTGCACGGTGGTGCTGAAAGGTTCCGAGGACGGCCCCGCTCCGACGCTTGAATTTGCCCGTCTCGTGCATGAGGCCGGATTTCCGCCGGGCGTGGTCAACATCATCACCGGCTTCGGACCGGAGTGCGGGGCGGTGTTGACAGCACATCCGCTGGTGTCGCGCATCGCCTTCACCGGTGGCCCCGAGACGGCCCGGCATGTGGTGCGCAACTCCGCCGCCAATCTGG
>JANPCA010000112.1:0-3038 GCA_031430715.1 Hyphomicrobiales bacterium
CCGAGGAAGCCGCACCCGGCGCAAGCTCGGTAAGGTTCACGCCGTATTGCGTGATGCCAAACTGGTCGCCAAGCGCCCGCTTCAAGCGGCCTTTCACGGCGCCCGCATATTCCGCCGGATAGATCGTGCCGGTGCGCGGCGCTACCGACAGCGCGGCGATTGCCGGAGGTTTGACTTCAGCCATGGGCAGTTACCGCCTGTTTTGCTTCGATCTGATTGACCGCATCGGCGACCGCGTCGAAAGTCAGCAGCGTCGAGGCATGGCGCGCCTTGAAGTCGCGCACCGGGATCAGCGCTTCGAGATCGGACCATTTGCCCATGGGCGGCGGTCCTTCATCCTTCAGCATCTGGTACATTTGTTCGCGCAGTGCCCGCAATTCAGGCCCGCTCGAACCCAGAACATGGCGCGCCATGATCGAGGAGGAGGCCTGGCCGAGCGCGCAGGCCTTGACCTCGTGGCCGAAATCGCTGACCACGCCATCCTTCATGGTAAGGTCGACGGTCACCTTGGAACCGCACAGGCGCGAATGGGCCACCGCCGTGGCGTCCGGGTGCTCCAAGCGCCGCAAGGCCGGAATGTCGGCGGCCAAGCTCAGGATCTTCCTGTTGTAGATGTCGTTGATCATGCCGATATCCTAATCGCTTCGCAAATTGCGGCAAGTCCGGTGTTGAGCCGGTTTGCCATCTGGGGATTTCACATGATATGGGAGCCGGAGTTGCAGGGGCGCAAGCCCCCACGGGGAAGGTAATTCAGGATCAATGGACGCCATCATCAAGAAGATCCCGCGCGAGCCGGCCGTGAAGCCGGTGAAGCGCCCAAGCCAGGAGGAGGCCGAGGCCGCCGTGCGCGTACTCCTCGCCTGGGCCGGCGACAACCCGGACCGCGAGGGGCTTCTCGATACGCCGCGCCGCGTCGCCAAGGCCTTTCGCGAATATTTTTCCGGCTACGGGGAAGACCCGGCCGAAGCCCTGTCGCGCACCTTCGAGGATGTCGGCGGCTATGACGACATCATCATGCTGCGCGACATCGAGTTCAATTCCCATTGCGAGCACCACATCGCCCCCTTCGTCGGCCGCGTCCATGTCGCCTATCTGCCGACCAAGGCGGTGGTTGGCATATCGAAGCTCGCCCGCGTCGTCGAAATCTATGCCCGCCGCCTGCAGACCCAGGAAACCATGACCGCCCAGATCGCCAACGCCATCATGGACGCGCTGGCGCCGCGCGGCGCCGCGGTGATGATCGAGGCGGTGCACACCTGCATGTCGATGCGCGGCATCGGCAAGCGCAATGTGGCGACCATCACCACTCAGTTCACCGGCGAGTTCAAGACAAACCCGGTGCTGCAGGCCCGCTTCATGGACCTGGTCCGCTCGCCATCGGGTGGGTTTTCGCTGTGATGGCCGGGGACCTCGACGAAACCCTGGTGTTTCAGCCGAGGTTCGACAGCAACGGACTGATCACCGCCGTGGTGACCGACGCCGCCGACGGCACCCTGCTGATGGTCGCCCACATGAACACCGAGGCATTGCGGCTCACCCAGGAAACCGGCCTCGCGCATTTCTGGAGCCGCTCGCGCCAGGCCCTGTGGAAAAAGGGCGAGACCTCGGGCGAGATGCTGAAACTCGCCGAACTCCTGACCGATTGCGATCAGGACGTGCTGGAGGTGAAAGTGACACAGCAAGGCCGGGGTGCGGCCTGCCACACTGGCCGCCGAAGCTGCTTCTACCGCCGGGTCGAGGGCGGCAGACTGGAATTCACGGGTGACACACCGCTGTTCGATCCTTCGGAGGTTTACGGAAAGCGTTCTGACTGAGAGTGCGGCGATTCTCCCAATTGCCCGTCACCCCAGCGAAAGCTGGGGTCCCGCTGCCGCCGCCAAAGCGGGATGCCAGCTTTCGCTGGCATGACGGATCCGTGGGAATGCGAACGCCGAAACAAACCCGCCTAACCCGCGCTGGCGATATAGGACTTCATCTGCTCGGCTTCGAGTTCCATGGTCTCCATGCGCAGCTTGACGACGTCGCCGATCGAGATCATGCCGGCCAGCTTGCCCGATGCCAGCACCGGCAGATGGCGGATGCGGTGCTCGGTCATCAGCGCCATGAGATCGGCTTCGGTGTCGGTGGGCGTGCAAGTGCGAACCTTGGCCGTCATGATGTCGGCGGCGGATTTCGCCGTCACCGCCGCCGCATTGCCGGCCATGGCGCGCACCACGTCGCGCTCCGACACGATGCCGGCGATCCCGCCCTCCTCGTTCATCACCACCACGGCGCCGATGCGGTGCTTGGCCAGCATATCGACGATCGACTGGACACTATCGGCGGGCTTGACCGTCAGAACGGTGGCGCCCTTTTGCTTGAGGATATGCGCGACTGACATGGGATTCTCCTTCGACAAGGACCAATGGCGGGAAAACTAACACGGTTTCAGGATTGGCGCACCTGTCTCAGCACGATCACATAGAAGGCCGTGAGGCCGCCAACGAATCCGCCCAGATGCGCCTCCCAGGCGATGCCGCCCTCGTCCATGAAGGATTGGCCGGACCAGCCCGACGCGCCCGAGAGCAAGGTGATCAACAGGAAGACCGCCATGAACATGATGGCGCGGCGGTCGCCCAACAATTCGCCGGGCATGAGCGGCCGGAAGCCCTGTGGCGTGCGGCGCCCGTACATCAGCGGGATGGCGGCGGCCAGCAGACCGGAAACGGCACCCGAAGCTCCGACCATGATGACCCGCTCGCCCCAATGCAGCGCCAGGCTGGCCAGCCCGCCGCTGACGGCGGCGGCAAGGCAGATGATCAGAAAGCGTCTGGGCCCCAGAACCCGCGCCACCGGCGTGCCGAAGATCAGCAGCCACAGGCAGTTGAACAGCAGATGGTCCCAACCGCCATGCAGGAAGGCATGGGTGATGAGGCTCCAGTATTGGGCGCCCGCCATATAGGGCGGCGGCTCCGGTCCGAATCGCGACATCACCAGCGCGAAATTCTCCACCGCCCAGATCTGCCAGTTTTCGCCGCCAAGCCAGAGCGCCACATGCA
>JANPCA010000113.1:0-2433 GCA_031430715.1 Hyphomicrobiales bacterium
TGTGTTGCCGCCGCAGTCAGGGCTTGACGCGCCTTAGCCACACGAGCTGGATCCATCGAGTCGCTGATCGGTGGGCCCAGGCCAGCCGGGTCCTCCCACGTGTCCCCGATGCGGTCGGCCATGGTCGCGAAAAAGCTCTGCATCTCGCGGTCGAACTGGCCACCCCAGCCGCCGTAGAGGCACTGCAGCGCCATCACCTCAATGAGAAAGGACGGCTTGACGGGCTTCTCTCCGTGCTTGGTGTGGTTGTTCCAGTACTTAGCCATACGTACCAAGCCCTTCCACTCACTCGAGTACGCCTGATGCGCGGTGGTGGCCTTCTCGGCATGGATCTTCGGGTTCGTTTTGATCCACTTGCCGGTATCTCCGTCCGGGATCTCAAAGTCGTCACCGCTGGCAAACGCAGGAACAACATCCACGCTCAAAATCTTGTAATCCGTCTTGTCTTCTTCCTTCACCTCCACGCCGAAGTCGACGTTGATCGAGCGGCTCTGGCGGCGCACGGCCTTATCGCCGTACTTGTCGACCAGCGCCTTCTTATAGTCGTCGAGTACCACCCCCGCAGCCTTGTCTCGGTAGTGCTTCTCGGCCGACCCCATGACGAAGAAGATGTCGATGTCCTTGAGGGGCTTGGTCTTCGTGTAGCGGGCGTATGAGCCCGTCAAGAAATCGCGGTCGATCGAAAACTTGGACCGGATGAACTCGCGAACTTCGGTGTGGCGGTCCGTGGCGTTTTTCTGCTCCTTGTCCTTAAGCTCGAGCCTGCTTTTGAACTTCCGAAAGGCCTCGTCGATCGTCAGCATCAGACCTTCCTCCAGTAGCTCGTGTTCGCGCCCAAACCGTTGTGCTCGACGGTTGTGCCCAGGCTTTGCCTGACCATGCCATCGGTTGACCGGTAGCCGCACTTGATCCAGCCGTCCACGTCGGGGCGACCGTCCTTGTTGTGAACGACGATGCGGTAGTCAGCCTGCGAAGGCGCTAGACCGGCCTTCTTGATGGCCATGCGCAGTTGGTCTGTGTCGGTCCAGAAGGTTCCTGCGTCCAGGCTCCAGGTGTAGACGACGCTGACGTCCCAACGCGTCACCAGCTTGTCGGTCGCAGGGTCATAGATCTCCAGCGTCACGGTCTCGAGATGCTTCGACTCAATCCACTTGCCAATCCCCCGGAGCAAAACGCCCCACTCGCCGACTAGCTTGCTGGGGTCGAGACCACTGAGCCGGATGATGTCTTTCAGGCTCTTGAGAATGTTGTCGGCAACATAGGTGACCGACTGGGTGTATGAGTAAACAGCTACGGCGCTCATGATCCAAGGAACGCTTTCACATCAAGAGTGAGACCCTGCGATTGAGCTTTGTCCTCTTCGCCTTCCCCCAACTTCGTCGCCAGGTCGCGTGCAGTGATGCGTGAGGTCTTGGCCTTGAGCGCCTGCTGAACCCAGGCGAGGTCGTCTTCGGTGCATGGCAAGGACACCTTCCAGTCCCCCTTGAGCGGGTCGTACCCAAGGGCGTCCTCTTTGGCGTCCGAGCCGTCGATTGCGTCCTCGTCGTAGAGGCAATAGATCCGTGTGCGTGGGCCATCGCACGTCACGACGATGGCAGCATCCTTTGGCGCGCGCTCGGCGATGATGGAGCTTGCGACGCCGGCCACGGAGAGCAACTCCGTCTTCGCTGCACCCGCCCCACCCTGGGTCAGCAATTCGACGATCAGGTCCCACGTACTCGCAGTGTCGCGGTGGGGCGAGCTGCGAACGATTCGACTGGCTACAGTGGTCACTTTGACTTCTCCTTTGTCGTTCGCACTGCCTTCGCTCCCTTTGCGGCGGCGATCAGGTCGCTGACCGTCAATTCGATCGGGTTGAGCGCTACTTCCTTGCGCATCGTCAGAGCACTGGCGACCACCTTCCGAATGGTTCGCCCATCAAGCCCGACGACCGCATCCACGACTGCGGAGAACCCGCTCAGGCCAGGCAGCAGTCGAATGGAGCTGAATGTCGCTCCCAGGCCCGTGAGGCAGGAACGCAGGATTTGTTCGCACGCATGCTTGTTTGGCAGCGGGATTTCGAGCACCAGATCGCACCGGGACGTGAAAGCGGAATCGACGGCCTCGGGGAAATTGCTCGTGGCAAGGAAGAGAAGATTCGGATGTGATTCGGCCAGGGCATCGAGCTGAACCAGCACGGCGTCAGTCGCTCGGTGGACATCAATCGGATTTGCTTGAAGGCTCAGCTTGCTGCGGTCGGCCGCCAAGGTCTCGATCTCGTCCAACAGGACGATCGTCGGACCAGACATCGCAGATTCGGCGATGGTTTGGGAAAACAGGTCCGACACCGCCTTCTGAGTCTTGCCCATCATGGCACTGCCGAGCGCGTGCGGGTCTACTTCGAGCAACGTGAACTTGGTCCCCTTAAAGCACTCGGCTGTCTTGTGCGCGAGT
>JANPCA010000114.1:0-2206 GCA_031430715.1 Hyphomicrobiales bacterium
CCGCGTCCGCGGCGCCGATGATGATGTCGGCAAATCCGTCGCCATTGATGTCTCCGGCGGCGGAGACCGAGGCGCCGCTGAAATCGCCAGCTGCTTCGCCGATGATCTTGAAGCCATTGCTGCCGGCGAGATCGGCGAGTCTGAAGGCGCTGGTGGGCCGGGCCGGCGAGCCGAGCACCACATAGCAGGCGCCGGTATTGACATTCCCCGCGAAAGGTGCCCCTACGATGATGTCGTCGAAGCCGTCGCCGTTGAAATCGCCAATGCCGCTGACCGCCCGCCCGGCCTGGTCCTCGGGCCGTTCCCCGAGAATGCGGAATCCGCTCGGGTTCGGAAGGTTGTCCAACTGAATATCCGCGCCAAAAACTTCGGATTTCCCGTAAACGACATAGGCCCGGCCGATCCGCGATCCAACGATCATATCATCGAATCCATCGCCATCGACATCGCCCGCGCTTGAAACCGCCAGGCCGGCATGGTCATCCGCCCGTTCGCCGGTGATGCTGAAACCGTTGCTGCCGTTGAGAGCCCCCAGATTGAGAACCGCGCTGAACCCGCCGGCCTTGCCGAACACCACATGGGCGGCGCCGGTGTCGCGCTCATAATCGCTATCGTTGAAGTGGGATGAACCGATGATGATATCGTCGAACCCGTCGCCATTGACGTCACCCGCCGATTGAACGGCTATTCCGGATTGATCGCCGGTGCCTGCGCCCTCGATCCTGAAACCATTGCTGCCGTTGAGCGTCGAGACGTCGAGGTTTGCGGCGAAACCCGCCGCCTTGCCAAAGATCACATAACTTGCGCCGGTATCATAAAGTCCCGCGCCGTAGCCCCCGACGATAAGATCGTCGAAGCCGTCGCCATTGATGTCGCCTGCCGATGCAACGGAGCGCCCGGTCCGGTCGAACTGGGCTTCGCCACTGATCTTGAAACCATTGCCGCCATTGAGTGTCGAAATGTCGAGGTTTCCACCAAAGCCACCGGCCTGGCCGAACACCACATAGCTGGCGCCGTTCATGCTCCCGCCGGGATTGTCGTCGCTGGAACCGATGATGATATCGGCGAAGCCGTCGCCATTGATGTCGCCTGCCGCCGAGACGGACAAGCCAAACTCGTCGAAGAGGGCGGCACCCGTGATCTTGAAGCCATTCAGTCCATCAAGCGAGGAGAGCAGGAAAATCGCTGGAAACTGCGGCACTGTATACCTCTTGAAAGTGGGCCTGCCAGATTAGGACTCCCGCCGGCTCGGCGAAGTGGTTGCAACCTGAAGCATCATTAGTCTCATGCGGGCAGGCAACAGAGTCAAGCCACGCATTCGGGCATGTCAATCCGCCACCGGCTGCCATAGCGGTCGGTGTCCAGAGGCTGGGCGTCAACCTCCATGGCGCCGGCCAGCAGCAGATTCCGCAACCAGTTCGCCTCGGACCGCTCGATGCCAAGAGCCTCCCGGAATACCCGCGCCTTATGGGTCCGCGCGGGTGCTCCGGGCTGAGGCAATAATCAGCAAGCTTCCGAAGATCAAGGACGGCTCTTTCGGCGTTTGCCAGGATGGTCATCCCAGCTAACTTAACAGCAAGACCGCACCAACACAAAACCCGCCGTCCATTTCTGGAGCGGCGGGTTTTGTAGGGAAAAGTGAATGAAGGGATTCTCTGTTCTTCGCAGGCCTGGCAGCGACCTACTCTTCCACGCCTTAAGACGTAGTACCATTGGCGCTGGGGCGATTTACGGCCGAGTTCGAGATGGGATCGGGTATGGACACCCCGCCAAAGCCACCAGGCCGGCGAAGAACAGAAGGGAACCGAAGCACAATGTAGAAGACTGTTTCGTCTTTCTAAAACCATTATCGATATCGATGGACATCAATAATGAGAGCAATCAAGCCGTTCGAACGATTAGTACCGGTAAGCTACGGACATTGCTGCCCTTCCACACCCGGCCTATCAACGAGGTCGTCTTCCTCGGTTCTCAAGGGAAATCTTGTTTCGAGGTGGGTTTCCCGCTTAGATGCCTTCAGCGGTTATCCCGTCCACACATAGCTACCCTGCACTGCGGCTGGCGCCACAACAGGTCCACCGGAGGTGTGTTCATCCCGGTCCTCTCGTACTAAGGACAAATCCTCTCAAATTTCCTACAATCACGGCAGATAGGGACCAAACTGTCTCACGACGTTTTGAACCCAGCTCACGTACCACTTTAATCG
>JANPCA010000115.1:0-15010 GCA_031430715.1 Hyphomicrobiales bacterium
CTACAGGAGCGGGCTTGCAAGGTTCGGCGCGAACAATGGAGATTGAATGCGTATTGCTGTGATTGGCTCGGGTTATGTGGGCCTCGTGTCTGGAACCTGTTTTGCGGATATCGGTCATGAGGTCATCTGCATCGACAGCAACGCGGAAAAAATCGCCGCCCTCAAGCGCGGACACATTTCCATTTTCGAGCCCGGACTTGAGGAACTGGTGGTCAAGAACGCCGCCGCCGGCCGCCTGACATTCACGACAGACCTCGCCGCCGCGGTTGGCGCGTCGCAGGCCGTGTTCATCGCGGTGGGCACGCCATCACGCGCCGGCGATGGCTTCGCCGACCTCTCCCATGTCTACGAGGCCAGCCGCCAGGTGGCGCGCGCCGTGCAGGACTTCACCGTCATCGTCATGAAATCGACCGTGCCGGTGGGGATCGGTGCTGAAATCGAACGCCTCATGTGCGATGTCAATCCCCAGGCATCCATGGGCTTTGCCTCCAATCCGGAATTCCTGCGCGAAGGTTCCGCCATCGATGACTTCATGCGTCCGGACCGCATCGTGCTGGGCCTTGACGGCCCGCGCGTGAAAGACGTCATGAGCGAAATATACCGGCCCCTGTCGCCCGATGGCGCGCGCCTCTTCTTCACCAGCCGCAGCAATGCCGAACTCGTCAAATATGCCGCCAACGCCTTTCTCGCCATGAAGATCACCTTCATCAACGAGATGGCCGACCTCTGCGAGGCGGTGGGCGGCGACGTCAACGATGTCGCCAAGGGCATCGGCCTCGACCGCCGCATCGGCCCGCAATTCCTGCGCGCCGGGCCGGGCTATGGCGGTTCATGCTTTCCCAAGGACACGCTCGCCCTGATGAACACGGCGCGCGACCAGGGCGTGGCGCTGCGGTTGGTGGAAACCACCATCGCGGTGAACGGCCAGCGCAAGCGTTCCGTGGCGCGCCGCGTGGGCGCCGCCCTGGGCTCCGGCCTGCGCGGGCGCACCATCGCCATTCTGGGTCTCACCTTCAAACCCGACACCGACGACATGCGCGATGCGCCCTCCCTGGACATCATTCGCTATCTGCAGGATCAGGGCGCGAACATCCGTGCCTATGACCCCGAGGGCATGGAAACCGCCCGCAAGCTGACCGATCACGTCACCTTCGCGGAGAATGCCTATGATGCGGCTGAGGGCGCCTCGGCCCTGGTGATCGTCACCGAATGGGAGGCATTTCGAAATCTCGATTTCGCCAAGCTGAAAACAATCATGGCGGACCCGGTCCTGGTCGATCTCCGCAATATCCACGATCCCGGCACGCTGCGCGGTCAAGGTTTCCGCTATGCCGGCGTCGGGCGTTAGGAACATGACGCTTCAAGCCAGCCCGATGGCGGACCCGGACCAGGCATGGCGCCGCCACATGATGATCATCCTGGCGCTGGCGGTCGTCTTGCGCGTTACCTGGGCATTTTTTGTTCCCGTTATTCCCTTGTGGGACAGTGAGGCTTACGATCTCTTTGCAAGAAACATTGTCGAGCATGGCGTCTATGGGCCTTCGGCTGGCAGTCCCACGGCCTTCTGGCCGGTTGGGACATCGGCACTCTATGCGCTGAGTTACTGGATTTTCGGCTACAGTTACGTACCCCTCGTCGGCCTTCATATCCTCTTGAGTGTCATCATCGTGCTTGCGTCGGCCCGCATCGTGCGGCGCTGCTTCCCGCAATGGCCGCTCGCCGCGCCGTTGGCGGGATTGGTTCTGGCCGTCTGGCCCTCGCTTGTGCTTTACGTGACCGTGCTTGCCAGCGATCTGATCTTCTTGGCGGCGTTCATCGTGTCCATCGACATCTGGACCAACAAGCGATTGAGCCCCCTGGCCCGCGGCATCGGCGCCGGCATTTTTTTCGCCGCCGCTTCCTATGTCCGGGCGCCTGCATTGCTGCTGCCATTCGTGTTGAGCTTCGGCGCGCTCATCGCCGGCGAGGGTTTGAAGCGCTCGTCCGGCCTCTTGCTTTCGGCCACTCTCACCATGGCACTCCTGATCGCTCCATGGACGATCCGCAACTATCAAGTCTTCGGAAATCTGGTGGTCATATCCACCAATGGCGGAACAAACCTGTGGATCGGCAATCACCCCGGGTCCGATGGCGGCTACTCGCAAACGCCTGACTATGTGGCGGGCCTCAATGAATACGAAGCCAGTAAGCTGCTTGGCAACGAGGCGCGGCAATATATTATGGGCGATATTCCCGGCTTCATATTGCAATCGGTCAAGAGGCTGGCCGTGACCCACGCCAAGGAGACGATTGCCGTCGTGTTCAACGAAGCCAGCATCACCAAGGCGTTCGGCGCCAGAGCACTGCTGCCGTTCAAGCTCATCGCCTCGGCATTTTGGCTGGCGATGCTGCTGCTGGCGGCCATTGGCTTGGTGATGGTTGCCAAGGGAAGCCGGACGGTTCTCGAATTCCTCGCAAATCCGCTGCTGCTTTCGAGTGCCTATCTTGCCGCCGTCCACACCGTATTTATCGGCCATGACCGCTTTCATTTTTCGAGTATCCCCTTGGCCGCCGCCCTGGCAGCCGTTGCGCTCATCGAGGCTAGCAGGGCGCTGCGGAAAACCCGGTCCCAGGCGGCTAACCCGCCTTCTTATACTCGATGAGTTTCGAGCGTCTCCCCGACAGCAGGTCGAGGCCGAACTTGCACAGGCCCTGGAACTCGGCGAATTTTCCGATGACCAGATGAAAGGCATAGACCCAGGACTGCTGCCGGGACGGTCCCTCGCGGCTCGCGATGCGGAGCACTTGCAGCGGATAGAACAGCAGCAGCGCCAACGCCGCAGGATGAACGAAGCTTCCAGCCAAGGCCACAGCGGGAACGCCAAGGCCATAGAGCAGGATGCGAAACACCTCGCGCTTCCAGATGCCGAAGGGCGAATGGAAATGCAGCAGCGCCACCTTGGCGTAACCATAACCTCCACGCACTGACCGCCGCCACCACTGCGAGAAATATTGCATGTTGGCATCGTGCAGCGTCATCTTGGCGTCGAGCCGCCACATGCGGCCGCCGCGGGCACGGAGCCGTATGCAAACTTCAGGCTCTTCGCCGCAGATCAGCTCATCTCGGTAGCCGCCAACCTCCGCCAGCGCAGCCGCGTGGATCAGCACGTCGCCGCCGAACAGGAAGGCCTCGCCGGGGATCGAATTCCACTCCCGGTCGCATAGCGCGTTGTAGTGGGAGCACTCCGGAAAGCGCTCCCGCCTCCGCCCGCAGACGGCGGTGAATTCCGGGTGGCCATCGAGGAAAGCTTCCGCCTTGGCCAGCCAGCCCTCGGCGAGCGCGCAATCGGCATCGATGAACTGGATCATGGCGGGGGGATTTTCAGCCGACATCGCCTTGGCGAATCCGGCATTGCGGGCCCGCGCCGCCGTGAACGGAAGGTTCATGTCGAGACTGACCGTGGACGCGCCCGCCGCTTCGGCCACCGCAAGGCTGCCGTCGGTGGAGCCGGAGTCCACATAGACCACTTCTTTCAACTGGGCGCCCTCAAGCGAGCGGAAACAGGCCGCCAGCCTCGGGCCTTCGTTGCGCCCGATGGCGACGACGCTAATGCGCCCGGTGGATGGCATTTGAACCCCGCATGTGGAACCCGCTTTAGTCCGGAATAGGTTGCATTCGCGTTGCTATTGTCCGAGCCTCGCGAAGACCGATCCCAGCCCCAACTCGTGGCGGATGAGGATCAGTACCGCCGCCAGCGCCACGAGAAACAGGCTGGAGATCAAATCCTGGCCGAAGAAACCCGCCTTGATGCGCATCTGGATGGGGATGGTGATGACATAGCGCGGCAAATCGCTGGCCGAGATCGCCACCACGGCACCCGGAACACCGTAGAGCGAAAACCCCAGAGGCACCGCGCCAACTAGGAACGCCAGCTTGGCGGCATTGGCGAAGGCCATGTATTTCGGATTGCCGAGGCCGAGCAGCACTGACTCCGCGAAGACCGACAGCACCGAAAACCACACCCCCGCCAGGAGCACCGGCACCATCCACGCGGCGGCGGCATAGCGGCTGTCGTAGAGGATATCGACGGCCACGTCGGACACCGCGAAAACGCAAGCCAGGCCCGCCGCCACCAGTAGAATAAAGCGGAATCGGGGGCGGGCGATCTGCCGCATCATCTCGTCGCGCGGCAGATGCGCCAGCGACGAAACCAGCGGGAAGGCCACCAGATTGGCGATGCGCGCCACCAGCCCGCTGACCACCTCCGACAGGCCGCGCGCCACGCCATAGACCCCTAGGTAATCAAGCGGAATGGCTTTGGCCAGATAGAGGCGGTCGAAATTCGCCGAGAGGAAGAAAACCACGGAAGACAGAAACATCCATTTTCCGAAGCTCAGGATTTCGAAAAGATGGTCCCGTTGCAGAAAAATCCGGTTGCGCCCGGCGTCGGCGATCAGATGCGTGGCACCAGCCCTCAAACCCGTGCCGAGAATGCCGCCGATGACCAGAACCCAGACGCTTGCATAGAGATAGGCGGCGATCAGCATGACAATGGTCGCCGCCGCCTCGCAATAGAGATTGAAGAGTTCGTATTCCCGCACCCGGTGCGTCTTCTGCAGGATGAACTGGCTGGTGGACTGGAAGCCGGTGATGATGAAGACCACCGAAAAGGCATAGAGGATGGCCAGGATGTCCATGTGGCCGTAGAAGTTCTGAATGAATTGCGCGGCGAGCGCGAACAGCAGGGTGAGCGCCAGGCCGCGGATGATCTGCACGGTCCAGGCGGTATTGTAGAATTCCGGCTGGCCGCCGTTCTTGTTGGTGACGATGTTCTGGCCGATGCCGACATCGCTCAGGAGTTCCATGCCGTTGCGCAGGCTGTTGACCACGGCCATGATGCCGAAGGCTTCGGGAAACAGCAGCCGCGACAGCGCCACATTCGACCCCAGCCTGAGCAAGGTTCGAAAGCCGAAAGTGGCGGCGATCCAGATGGCGTTTGCGGTTAGGGACGGAGGCTGCATCGCATCATTCAGCCCCGCCGCGGTCGCTTCTGACCCATTCCCGCACGCCCTTGACGCGGAACCCCCGGTAGATCTTCAACTTGGCAAGCGCAAAGCGGAACAGGCCGGGCCACAGGCCGACCGGCAGGACGGCCCGGCCGAAGGCGCTCCAGGAAATCAGCATCGCCATGGCGAAGAACACGCCCGAGCACAGCGCTATCGCCAAGGCCAGGATCGAGACGGCGCCGAGCACATTGCCCATGGCCGTGAGCAGGATGAGCAGCAGAACGATCGCCGCATGCAGCGTGAGCGGCGGCACCATCATGTCGAGCCCCATGGCCAGCAGGGCGCCGTTACGGGAACGAAGTGCCTGAGCCAGCGTCCTGAGACCGCTGCCCAGGAGAATGGCAAGCGACCCCTGCTCCCATCTCTGGCGCTGCCTGATGACGCCCTCTTCCGCCACCGGAAATTCGCTTGTCACGCACGCCTCCGGACAGAACCTGGGTGGCGTTCCGGCCCGCCCCAATTTGACGCCGAGTTCCAGATCCTCGACCACATTGCCGGAGGCGAAATCGACCGTATCGATCACAGCCCAGGGGAACGCCATGCCGGTCCCCATCAATTGACAGGGCAATCCGAGACGCGAGAGCCCAAGCGGCCGGACCTGGTTGCGCACGATCCAGGCAAAACCGGCGACCGCGAAACGGGCCTCTTCGCCAGCGGGCGCTTTCATGAGGTCCAGCGACTGAACCGGCCGTCCGGCCGCCGCACAGTCCGCCGCGAGGATTTGCAGTGAACCTTCCGTCAGCCGGCAATCGGCGTCGATAACCACCACCACATCGGGAGCGCGGGAGCGCAAGGCCCGCAAGCCGAAGTCGAGGGCATAGCCCTTGCCCTTGCGCTCCGCATCCTGGCGGGTGACGGCCCATGCACCGTTTGCCGCGGCCACCGCCGCCGTGTCATCGCTGCAATTATCGGCGACGACAAGAATATAATCCTTGTCCCGCAGTTGCCGGGCGATATTGGCGAGCGTGGCCCCCAATCCGGCCGCCTCATTGTGCGCCGGAACCAATACGGCGACGGGGCCGTGGTCCATGCTCCGGACCTGTGGACGAACCCGGCGGCCGGCCAAGGCTGCCGCCGCCTCCACGAAAAGGACAAGCGACGGAATTGCCGCCAGCGCGCAGACCAGCACCAGCCCGGCGTTGAGGATCGCCATCATGGCGCCCGGCTTTCAAACAGTGCCTTGAGTTTCAAGGCCTCGATGCCGGCATCGTGCCGCACGGCCACGCGGGCCCGCGCCGCGGCGCCCATTCTCTCGAGGTCCGCGCCCGGAGCGGCAAGAACGCGCTGCATCGCGTCCGCCAAGGCCACGACGTCGCCCGCCGGCACCAGCCAGCCGGTTTCGCCCGGGATGACAAGCTCCGGGATGCCCGAAATATAGGTCGAAATCACCGGGCGGCCGAGTGCCATGGCCTCCATGATCGCCACCGGCAGGCCTTCCATCAGGCTGGGCAGAACCAGGCCGCGCGCCAGGGTCAGTTCGTCCCGCACCCGCTGGCTCGTCACCCAGCCCGTGATGGTGACCGTCTCCTCCAGGCCGTGAGCCTTGATCAGGTCCTCGATAGCGGCACGCAACGGGCCATCACCGGCCAACACCAGACTTAGCGGAACGCCTCTCGCCCGCAGCGTCGCGGCAGCCTCGACGAGAAGCAGCTGCGCCTTCTCCTCGCAAAGCCGTCCGACGCACACCAGCCGCGGCTCGGCCGGGATCGGCACCGGCGGGCTTTCCAGAAACTCCCGGTCAAGCCCGCAATGCACGATCCTGAGTTTCGCCCACAGGGCATGGGGCATCCGCCGCAGCAGCTGGCTCCGCACATAGGCGCTGACGCCAACCACGAAAGAGGCCCGGCGGATTTTCTCCGCCATGTCGGGCCGCGCCGCCCCGTCCACTTCATCGGCACCATGGGCCGTGAAGCTGAACGGCAGCCCCGAAAGTCCGCTGGCAAACATGGCGACGGTTGCCGAATTGGTCCCGAAATGCGCGTGAATGTGGTTGGCACCGTCGCGGGCGCTCCAGTTGGCCAGCACGGCGGCCTCGGCCACATAGATAAAATGGCGCAACAAGCCGCGCTCCGAACCCCAGCCGATGCGCCAGGCGAGAACCGCCACGCGCCACATGCCGCCGGGATTGCGCGCCAACATGCCGAAGAAGATGGCAGCGATCCGGGGGCGCGGCGTATCAAGAATATATTCCGTGAGCTTTGCTTCCGCGCTGTCGGCGGGATTGAGAAGCTCGTCCGGATTGGAGCGCAGCGAATAACGGCTGACCTCGACGCCCGCCGCTTCCAGAGCCACGATCTCGCGGCGGATGAAGGTGTGGCTCACCTTGGGATATTGGTTGACGAAATAGGCGGCTCTCATGGCCCCTGCTTTCCGGCGACGCGCGCCAGGAAATCCTCGTATTGGAGCGCTATGCGCGACCAGTCGTAGCGCAGCGCCGCGGCTTGCCGCTTGCCGCGCTGCTCCTGGGTGGAATCGACCGCCTGGGCGATGCGCGAGGCCACCTCCTCCATATTCGTGGTGTCGGCCAGATCGCCATTGTCACCGAGAATCCAGCGCAGCCGCGGCGTGTCGTGGCCGACGACGGGCAGGCCGCTGGCCATCGCCTCGAGGAAGACGTTGCCGAAGGATTCGTTGAGCGACATGTGCAGGAAGACATGCGCCGCCCGGTAAAGGTCCGGCATCCGCGCCGCCGGAAGCGTCAGGTGGGTGAAGCGTCCGGGCAGCAGCTTATCGGCCTTGGCGAGAATCTCGGCCCTGAGCGGCCCATCGCCCGCCACGGCGAGATGAACGTCCGGCAGGCGGCTCACCGCGTCAATCGCCGCACCCACCCGCTTGCTTTCGATCAGTGCACTGACCATCAGAACGATAGTCCGGCCGCCGGGCAGTCCGAACTGTTCCGGATCGGCGGGGCCGGGCTTGAAACGCGCCGTCTCGACGCCGTTCGGTATCAGGGCCGAGCGCCAGCGCTCCTTGTTGGCCTCGTAGAAATCGGGATTGGTGCAGACCAGGCCCTCGCAGCCGAACCAGCGGTATTCGTGGTTGCCGGCGCGCGCCGGCCAGTCGCCGTTCTGGGTCACGAAGACATGGGGCGGCCTTGGCCCCCCGAAACTTGGCCGGCGCAGCGCCCAGTTGGTGAAGGGATAGCCGCAGGTCACCGTAACGTCGAAGTCCCGCGGACGGAACCGCGCCAAAAGACAGGGCGCGAAGGTGAATTCCTCATAATGCGTGACATCGCGGAAAACGGGTCCCAGCGGAAAGCGCTCGAAGCGCTCCCGGCTGATGCTCGGGACATGCAGAAAACGGTAAGGCTCGTTGTCGCGGGCGGCGCCGGAGCCCGCCAGCGTGACCTCATGCCCGAGCTTGCTCAACTCCCGCCCCACCCTCATGAAGGCCACCTCCGCCCCGCGGTCGACGCGGTGAAGGCCCGGCAACGCGAACAATATCCTCAAGAGTCTTTCACCCGTTTCCTGCCGCGCGCCCACCATCAATCGCCATCAGCGCCTGCTCCATGACACAGCGCCAGCTCTTCGATGGGTCGTAGAACTGGTCCTGCACAGAAGCGCAATTCTGAACCTTCTCCCTGTAGAATGCCTTATCGTCCTTCAGCCGCCGGATGGCCGCAACATAGTCCCCGACATTGTCGATTCGGACCTCCACCGCGGCCGGATAAACATCCGGCAGGGCCGGACAGGCGGGGCTGGTGATGACCGGCCGTCCCGCCAGAACAGCCTCGGCGACCACTTTGTTGAAGCCCTCTTCGAAGTCTCCGGTGGTGGGCACGATCACCGCATGGCTGGCGCCGAGCAGCGATGCCAGGCGCGTGGCGTCGCAGAAACCATGGGCCGTAACGCAAGCATCGAGCTTACGCCTCGCGATCTCGGCGGCCAGGGAATCGAGCGCGCTTCCCGTTCCGCAGATATCGAAGCGGAAGCCACCCGCCGCTTCCTGGTTCAAGATTTCGGCCATGCCGAGGATATCGAACACGCCCTTGTTGACTTCGATCCGCCCGGCATAGAAAATTCCGAACGGTTCCGTCTGCTGCGGTGGTATTGCGATTGCCGCGAACTGCTCGCGCCGGTAGGTCGGAACAAAGCGCTTGATATGGGCGGCCTTGCCGGCAATCCCCTTCAATTGCGCCACCACGGCGCCGGAGACACCGAAGATCGCCGAAGAGCGGCGGACGATCAGATGCTGGTTCAGGAACCAGAAAAGGCGCCAGGCGGCCCGCTGCCTGCCGTTTGGCGGCCACAGCGTGCAGTGCACCGACAAGATCAGCTTGACGCCGATGAGCCTGAGCGGCGCGAAGACGAACCAGTAATTCTGGAAGGCTGTCATGATGATGGCATCGGGCCGGTAACGCACAACCGACAGGAGCGCCGAGACCATCCAGGCCAAGGACTTCAAATGGAACATGAGGCCCGCGGCATTGGCCGTGAGCGGTGGCCTGTTCTGAATGGTGACGCCGCCGAGCACCTCCTCGAAATAGGGAGTTTCGGTTGTCGTGATGACATTGCACGTCCAGCCGCGATCCCGGCAGATGTCGAAGAACTGGCACATATAACTTGTGCCGAAATATTCCGACATCCGCCCGGCCTCGGAAGCGCGATAAGCCGCGATGCCGTCGGCGGGACCCGCAAGATACACGATTCTCATCGGCTGCTCATCGGCCCCATGGCAGCAGCGCCAGCCGGAGGTCAGTAATACTCGTAATCATCTTGAGCCGATTTTTCCTTGGATTTGGCCAGCACCAGGCCAAGGAATTTTTCTTCCGGGATCATCCGTTTGCAATTCTCGACTTCCTGGGCCGTCGTCTGGCCGGAAGCGATCACCAGCAGCACCGCGTCGGCTTGTGGCAGAAAGGCGATGACATCGTCGGCAAACAGCATCGGCGGCATGTCGAAGATGACGAATGACTGTTGCGCGATAGCCTTGAGCCTGGTGATCAGGTTCCGCATGTCCACACTGGTGAGCGTTTCGGCTGGATGCGCGATGGGTGAACGGGCCGGCAGGAACAGAAGCTTTGGCCCCGAAACATCCACCGAGAACAGAACCTCTTCCAGCGGAGTCTGGCCCTTCAGCACGGCATGGATATCGGCGTTGACGCTCAAGCCGAGATAATTGGCGATCCACGGCCTGCGAAAATCAAGATCGGCGAGAATTGTATTGCCTTGCGTCTGGCGCGCCATGCTCATCGCCAGATTGATCGACGTGACGGTCTTCCCGCAGCCCGCCGTCGGCGATGTCACCAGAACGGTTTTCATCCGCCGCTCGGTCATCGCCTGGGACACGGTGGTGCGCAGCAGATTGAAGCCCATCGACAGCGGGTTGCCGCCCGAGTGAGCGACGATGCGGTTGCGCTCGAGAACGGCCGGATCGGCCGCAACGTAGCGGAACGCCGGGCCGCCATTGGGAAGCGCCGGGCTTTCCATCGCCGGCAGGCCCTGCCGCGGCATGGCCCGGGGCATGTCCGGCAGGCGC
Organism: Hyphomicrobiales bacterium; assembly: GCA_031430715.1. Lineage (GTDB taxonomy): Bacteria > Pseudomonadota > Alphaproteobacteria > Rhizobiales > Aestuariivirgaceae > Aestuariivirga. The sequence goes on from JANPCA010000115.1 coordinate 10,525, forward strand.
TCGGACTTCGAACGCTCGATCGCCCTCTTGATTTGATCCATCGGTCTGCCTGCCTGTCTGCGGATGGTTTCTCGATCGCCAGTCTAAAGGCGTTTCATGACCTTGTAGGCGATGATGTCCAAGGGCTGGTAAAGAAAATGCACGGCAGCCAGTGCAAGCGCAATGCCAAGGATAGCCAGGAGGACGAACAGGATGATGCGCCGCCGCCGCCGCCGCACTTCGCTTGCCAGCGGGATGAATTTGATCGTGGCGATGGGCCGCATGCCCAGGCGGTTCAATACTTCGGCCGAGGTGCGCATGGTCTGATCGAGAAACTCCGTCGCCAGGGCCAGCCCGCCGCCCGCCGCGACCGCCGCCATGCCGACCAGGGCTAAGAGTTTTTTCCTGTCGGGCCGCACCGGCTGGTCCGTCACGATGGGCTGTTCGATCACTTCGAACCGCTCCGACTGCTGGTTTTCCTCAAGCCTCTCGCCAAGCTTTGCCTGGGCCAGCTTGCCGTTGATCTCATCGAGACTCTTCTGCAGGACACTCTGCTTGCGCTCGAGGTTTCCAAGGACGGCTCCGACTTCCGGCGTCCTGGCGATCACCACCTTGATCTTGTCGGCCGTCTTGGCATACTGCTCGCTTTGCGAGGCCAGGAACAGTTTGCGGTCGTCTAGGGTCTTGAGCTTCTCCGCGATCAGCCGCTGGTCAAGACCCAGGGCGGCCGTCTCGATCTTCGCATCGCCATCCTTGGGCGGCTGCAGGGACTGAACCATTCTGTCGCGCTCGGCGACCATGGCGTCCAGCGCCTTGCGCATCATGCGCATTTCCGGATGGTTCTCGGAATACATCGCCGACTTCACCGCGATATCGGCGCGCATGCCCTCGATCTGGCTGTCGATGCCGCTCTTGCCGTCGCCGCCGAGGCTCGACCCGGCCGCCGCCGACCGGACGCTGGCCTCGAAAACCAGGAGCCGCTTCTGCTCCTCGATCGACCTGAGCTGGCTTTCGATTTCGCCGATGCTCTTTTCGAGCTTTTCGTTAAGGCTCAGATTATAGGGAAGCTTCTCGGGAAGTGCTTCGGGATTTTCCAGCCGGACCTGCGACAAATCCCTTTCGCTTGCTGCAAGTTCGGCTGCCAATCTTGCCGATTCCCTTTCCAGGAAGCTGCTGGTCTCCGCCGCCTGGGAGGTGCGGGCCTTGGCGTCGGCATTGAGCACGATGGTCACGAGTTCGTTGGCGACGCGGGCCGCGGTCTGGGATCTTTCATCTTCGTAGGAAATGGTGAAGGCGATGGTGAGACGGTCATCGCGCACCCGGCGCCCCGCGATATTGGCGTTGATGGGGGCGATGACGATACGGGATTTGGCCAGTTCGACCACTTCGCTCCGCGACAGTTTCGGATAGTCGGCGAACAGCCCGAACTTGTCGATGAGTGCCAGAATGTTGTCGCGGCTTAGTGCCCGCTGTTCGATGACCTGGAGGCGCTCGCTGGCCAGCGCCGTGACGGTCGATCGCACGAGATCCGGCGGTATCTGCTGGGACTCGACGAGAATTGTCGCCTGCGACCTGTAGATCGCGGGCAGCAAGATCACCACCGCCGATCCACCCGCCGCCAGCAGAATGGCGGGCAGTAGAAAGTAAAGTATACGCCGTCTGACAAGCTGCAAAATGGCAGCCATATCGCCAAATCTATCCATGACGCGGGTCTTAACCTCGAAGTGTTGCGCTTAAGCGTTGGCCAAGAGTTCGCGGCGGAATTGAGACGAAGCAGCACGTTCCCCCGCCGCCGCGCAGCTTATCACGAAATTCCTCCACATCACCTTGCCAGAACGGTTGGCTGCCCTCTACACTATCCAAAGGCCGGATTCACATCCATAATCGGCAATCTTCTTAACGGTCAACGCTAGAAGAATAATATGTTGAAATCTAGGCGGGGGTGGCACAGATATTGCTTAACACTAGCCGGCGGCGGCGCGAACGCGGAAAACGGTAAATAATGTACGAGGCCCACTTCAGACTGCGCGAGAAACCGTTCTCGATTCTGCCGGACCCGAGTTTCATCTACTGGAGCAAGGCGCACATCCGTGCCTATGCCATGCTGGAATATGCGATCCTCAATCACGCCGGCTTTGCCGTGATCACCGGCGAAATCGGTTGCGGCAAGACCACCCTGATCCAGCACCTCCTGTCGCAGATCGCCGACGATGTGATCGTCGGACTGCTGTCGGATACCCAGGTCGCCAGCGACGATCTCATCCGCTGGGTACTGCTCGCCTTCGAGCAGGATTTCGATCAGAAATCCGACGTCGGCGCCTTCCGGGATTTCCGCAACTTCGTCGACGACCGCTACGCCCATGGCAAGCGCACCGTGCTGATCGTCGACGAAGCCCAGAACCTGTCCATTTCGACCCTCGAAAAACTGCGCATGCTGTCGAACATCAATGTCGGAAGCGACAACCGCCTGCAGATCATTCTGGTCGGGCAGCCGCAGCTCCGCACCCTGCTGCAGCGCCCCGAGCTCCGCCAGTTCATGCAGCGTGTCAGCTCGGAATATCATATCGATCCCCTGCCCGCCCAGGAGGTTAAGCGCTACATCCAGCACCGGCTCATCAAGGCGGGAAGCCCGGTGTCCCTGTTCTCCACCAAGGCCATCGAAAAAATCGCCGAGGCGAGCCACGGCATCCCGCGCGTCATCAATGTTCTCTGCGACACGGCCCTGGTCTACGCCTATGCCAAGGGCGCGGTCTGCGTCTATTCCAGAAGCATCGACGACGTCATTGCCGACCGTCAGAACTACGGCGTCTTTGGCCGCCAGCCCGCCGTTGCGGGCGAGCGCGCCGAGAAGCTGGAAATTCCCGACTACACGCCAGGGGTTTGATTGAGCATGGCTTGTGCATTCGTTTGGGGCCCGCTGCGGAATTCACACCGCGGAGCGGTGGCGCCAGTTAAGGTAAATCCCGAAGAAAAGCATGACTTGCACGCTTCTGCCCTTTTTGCGGCCCAAATTTGTCTGCTATGTTGGGTACCAGCCGAATTTGAACTAACTTCCTGCTAATTTTTAGGGTGACCCATGCGTTTCAGTTCCTTGCCCCCGGTTTCGCCGCTCCTGCGCTGCATGGCTCTCACACTCACACTGCTTCTGGCGGCTTGCGCCTCGCCGGAAGAGCGCGCCCAGGCACATTATGAAAGCGGCCAGCAGCTTCTCAAGGAAGGTGATTTCCCGCGGGCCGGTCTGGAATTCCGCAATGCCATCAACTTCAACGACAAGCTGGCGGGCGCCTGGCTCGGCCTGGCGGATGTCGAGGAGAAGAACGAAAACTGGGGACAGATGCTGGAGGCCTTGAAGCGCGCCGCCGAACTCGATGCCAAGAACATCGATGCACGGACCAGGCTCGCCAAGCTGCAATTCGTCGCCGGCGATCTCGACAATGCGCTGAAAAACGTCAATGCCGCCAACGAAATGCGCAAGGACGACACGGCAATCCTGGCGCTGCGTGCCGCCATTCTGTTCCGGCTCGGCGACCGCGAAGGCGCCGCGGCCGAGGCCGAACGGGCCCTGGCCCTTGAGCCCAACAACCCCGACGCCCATGCGGTGCTCGCCGCTGGACAGTTGATCGACAAGAACAACGTCGCCGCCCTGCGCTCGATCGACCGCGGACTGGCGGGAGATCCCGCAAATCTTGGGCTGCTGATGTTCAAGCTGAGAATCCACGACGAAGCCAAGGATGACGTCAAGACCGAAGAGGTCTTGCGGCAGATTATTTCCCATCATCCCAAGATCAAGGAAGTCCGCCAGGCTCTTCTGACCTTCCTGGCCGGCCGCAAGCGCTTCGCGGAGGCCGAGACCGAGCTTCGCGCCATGATCGCCGCGGAACCCGCCAATGCCGGGCTGACACTTGATCTCGTGCGCTTCATCGGCCGCGTCAAGGGCGCCGCCGCGGCGCGCGGCGAACTCGAAAAAACCATTGCCGCCCATCCTGAAACTAACGCTTACCGTTTGGCCCTCGCCGAATTGGACTTCGCGGAAAAAAAGACCGATGCCGCCGTGGCGACCCTGAATGCCATCATCGCCAAGGGCGAACCCAAGGACGATGTGGCCCGCGGCAGAATCCTGCTCGCCTCGATGCGCCTGCAGATGAAAGACACGGCGGCTGGCAAGGCGCTCATCGCTGAAGTCCTTGCGGGCGACGCCAAGAACACCGATGCTCTCGCCCTCAGGGCCGGCGTGAAGCTCGATGCGGGCGACGCCGACGGGGCGGTCGCCGATCTTCGCGAAGCCCTGAACCAGCGGCCGCAGTCGGGGCCCATTCGGCTCTTGCTCGCCAAGGCCCACGAACGCCAGGGCACCATCGATCTCGCCACGGAGAATTTCACCGAAGCCGTCAAGCTCGGTAACTACGAGCCCCGGGTGGCGGCCGACTTCGCGGCCTTCCTGGAGCGTCAAAACAAGAGGGATCAGGCGGAGACGGTGCTCGGCGAGGCCTTGGTCCGGCACCCGGAA
>JANPCA010000116.1:0-13225 GCA_031430715.1 Hyphomicrobiales bacterium
GGCGCGGCCGGCTCCGCCGGACCCTACCTTGCCTGGGCTCGCGGCCGCCATTCGGTCAAACGCACGCTGCAACGCATAAACGACCAGGTCGCAAGCCAGTCATACTCGCGGGTGTTTTTCGAACAGGCTTTGGCGGAAGCGGGGACGGTTGTTGCGGACGCGGATGCTGCCGGCGAGGCAGAAAACACCGATCAGGGCGAACTCCCGGGCCTGGAGCCGGCGGCGATCCCGCGGAGCGCGCCCACTCCCGAGCCGATGGCCGCAGGCACAGCCGACAGCACGGCCCAACTCGAACTGGCCGCCAGTTTCGCCAATTTCGGCCTTCCCCTTTCAATCCTTCAGAAAGCTCCCGGCAAGAACATGCGTCCGGTTTGAGGCCCCCCGCGCGAGCGAGATGGATAGGATTGAAGCTATGTCTTGGCGACGGCGCTCCCAATGGGCGCGCTTCGCGAGCGGCCTGCTCCATCGAGATACACCACGACTGGGGGCACGACATGTAGAGGCGAGAACCTGCAACCGGCGTGCAACCGGCGCCGAAAATCGTCTTCGCGATTGAAGCCGAGTTTAGCTTCCATTCCGCTTCCTCTTCAATGTGTCCGATAGAAAGCCGCCGACACTTTGCTCCCGCCAGTTGGCAGCTGCGGCCCTCTCCTGGTGGTACACTGACTTCGGCATGGTGGTGTCCTATGCTTCTGGATGCCCCACAGGAAAGCAGACTCCCAAGAACATTTGTAACCGGCACACCTCTCCAGTAGCCTGCCACGTCGAGGATGGAGTTCGTGCAATGACAACGCCAAACCGCTGGAAGCGTTACGCCGACTGGGACGAGCGACCGCTCCGGTTCGACCGGTTTGCGGCGGAAGATGCCGCCAACGGTTTCTCGGCCTTCTCCAGCCCGGCTGACCCCAAGCCCGGTATCGGCATTGCCGGTGGCCGTGTCATTTCTCTCGACGGCGTTCTCGAGCATGACTTTGACATGATCGACCGTTTCATCTCCCGCCACCACATCGATGTTGCAATTGCACCAGAGGCGATGGCGATGGACTCTGGCCTCGTGGCCCGCATGCTGGTCGACATGAACGTACCGCGCCAAACGCTGGTGCGGTTGGCGCATGGCATGACACCAGCCAAACTGGCGCAAGTGGTCTCGCGCCTCAATGCACTCGAGATTGCCTTTGCCTATTCCAAGATGCGGGCGAGAAAGACACCGGGCAATCAGGCCCATGTGACCAATGCCAAGGACGATCCCCTGCAGCTTGCGGCCGATGCGGCAACCGCTGTTGCCTTCGGCTTCGATGAGATCGAGACGACGATGCGGGTGTCGCGCAATGCCTGGTCGAATGCTTTGGCATGTGCGGTGGGCGGCGCCGTTGGCCGCTGGGGCACGCTGTTCCAATGTTCGAGCGAGGAGGCGGAGGAACTCCGCATCGGCATGGCGGGCTTCACGTCCTATGCCGAAACCGTCTCGGTCTATGGCACTGAGAAAACCTTCATCGATGGTGACGACACGCCATGGTCCAAGGCTTTCCTCGCCGCCGCCTATGCCTCGCGCGGCATCAAGATGCGCTGCACGTCCGGTGCTGGTTCCGAGCTCTTGATGGGCTTCCACGAATCGAAATCGCTGCTCTATCTCGAAGCCCGCTGCCTCTGCCTGCAACGCGGCATGGGCGTGCAGGGCACGCAGAACGGTGGCATCGATGGAGCGCCATTGACCGCCACGATGCCGGGCGGCGTGCGCGAGTTGATGGCGGAGAATTTAATTGCCGTGTGGCTCGATCTCGAATGCGCGTCGGGCAATGATGCGCGTTCAACCGAATCCGAAATCCGCGTCGGCGCCAAGATCATGCCCTATCTGGTGGCGGGATCGGACTTGATCTGCTCGGGCTTCGGCTCGATTCTCAAATACGACAACTCGTTTAATCCCTCGCTTCTGAACGGCGAGGAACTTGAGGATTATCTTGTGCTGCAGCGCGACTTCGAGGCCGATGGCGGCTTGACGCCGCTTCCGGAAGAGCGCGCTCTGGATATCAGGCGGCGGGCCGTCGATGCCATTTCGGCGGTGCTCGAGGAACTGGGCCTCGCGGCGCCAACCGAAGACATGAAGGCGAGCGTCACCGTTGCGTCGGGTTCGGACGATACGCGAAGCTATATGCCACGCGATGTTGCATTGATCAGCGAGGCCATCAAGGCCAAGGGCATCACCGTCGTCGAGGTGATCAAGGCACTCAGCCGTCGCGGCTTCGAGCAAGAAGCCGAAAATCTCTTGAATGTCGTGAAGCTTCGGGTGTCTGGCGACTATCTCCAGACCTCGGCGATGATCCGCAATGGCAAGATCGTCAGCGCCGTCAACGACCCCAATGATTATCTCGGGCCAGGGTCTGGCTATCGCGTGTCGGAACAGCGGCGGCTTGAAATCAATGCCATCCGCGACGTGCTTGACCAAAAGGAAGTGCTGCGCTCGGAAGCGTTGCACGAGAAGGACGAGGCCCGGCGCATTCGCTACAGAAGTTTGGGAGTGGCCACACCGTCCGATGACGCCAAGGATGTGGTGATCGGCATCAGCCCGGCGTTCGGTTTGAAAATCTACCAGACGACGGCGGGCCACGCTTTGTCGGAGGTGCTGGGCGTGATGCTGGCGGCGATTGCCAAGCGCGGCCTCACTGCTCGCGTCGTACGCTTCCGGCACACGGCGGATACATCCTTCCTCGGCCTCTCGGCGGCCCAGCTTTCTGGCTCGGGTATTGGAATCGGCATTCAGGCCAAGGGAACGGCGGTGATCCATCAGCGGGGCCGCTTGCCGCACAACAATCTCGAACTCTTCTCATATGCTCCGATCAACGCGGTTGATCATTATCGTGGCCTCGGCGCCAATGCCGCGGCCTATGCCTTGGTCGAGATGCCTGAGCCCGTCGTGGTGCCGCAGCGCGGCGAGGCGATGGGATCGCGCCACCATGCGCGCGTCGCCATGATCTATGCGATTGAAACCGGGATCGTTGAAGAAGGGGCAGCACCGCAACTGATCGGCGTGACATTGCAGGATGGGAAATCATGACACGGAAGTGTTCCGACTATCCGCTCGCCGAGACGCAACCAGAAGCGGTGATCGGGCAGCGCGGAAAGCCGCTCGCCGATATCACACTCGCCGCCGTGCTGTCGGGTGAGGTGACGATGGAGGACCTCCGCATCACGCCCCAAGCCTTGACGGCACAGGCCGAGATCGCGCGTGACGCCGGGCGCCGGAATCTGGCGCTCAATTTCGAGCGGGCCGCCGAACTCGTCGATGTGCCGCAGGACACCATCATGGCAGTTTACGAATTGTTGCGGCCGGGGCGCGCGACATCAAAGCAGCAACTGCTCGATTGTGCTCAAGAGCTACGGGCAAGGCACAAGGCCGCGCGCCTGGCGGAGTTCATTGAAGAAGCCGCCCAAACCTACGAGGACCGCGGACTGTTCACTTATCGATTCTAGGAAAACACCATGACGTGGAAGACCGCCTACCGTTCGCTCTATTACCTCGGAGCACCCGAACCCGATGACCCGATCCTCATTCCAAAAGAGACAGCACTTCTCGTCATCGACATCCAGAACATCTATCTCGAGCGCGCCGAGCGCGCCACGCTCTCGGCCGAAGAGCAGCGCCGCTACGACCTGTGGACGCCATTTCATGAGCGCATGCAGAAGTCGGTCATTCCCAACACCGCCAAAATGTTGGAGTTGGCGCGGCAACACGGAATTGAGTGCCTGTTCGCCCGCATCGCCTGCCACACTAGGGACGGGCGTGACCGCTCTCTGTCTCAGAAAATGCCGGGCTGGAATAATCTGCTGCTGCCCAAGAACGATTGGCCCTCGCAAGTGGTCGACGCGCTGCAGCCGGCAGGCGATGAAATCACCGTCACCAAGACCACGGATTCAGCCCTCACTGGCACGAATTTACGGCTGATCCTGCATAATCTCGGCATCAGGACCGTTATTTGCTGCGGCATCTTTACGGACCAGTGCATCTCGTCAACAGTCCGCAGCCTGGCGGATGAAAGTTATCAGGTCATCGTGCTGGACGATTGCTGTGCGGCTGCGACCGGCGAGCTTCACACCAGAGAACTCGAGATCATCAACATGATATACTGCCACGTCATGTCGAGCGCTGAGCTGAGCGGTCTGATCGGGTCTGCTTGAGCGCGGGTGGGTCTTGCCCCTTTACTCTCAGGAAAAAATAGTGCTGAATTCTAAGTGGAACTTCCAACAGGAAGCCGCAAGACAAAACCACAGGGAGTGAGACATGGCCAATAGCAGCAGGATTTCGCGCCGGAACTTCATGCAGCAATCGGCACTTTGGGCCGCTGCCTTCTCGAGCGCCGCCAGCGTTGTACCCGGTGCCGCCTTCGCCGCGCGTGAAAAGGAACTGAACATCTTGTGCTGGGAAGGTTACAACTCGGCCCAGGTGCTCGATCCGTTCCGGTCGTCGAAAGGTGCCACGGTGAAGGCCGAGTCGCTGACCAACGATCCGACCATGATCAACCGGCTGCGCGCCGGTGAAACCAATGTGTGGGATCTGATCAACGTCAACAATCCCTGGGCCCGCAAGGTGATGGCGCCGGAAAAGCTGATCAAGCCGCTCGACCGCGCCAGGTTCGAACCCTACTTCGAAAAAATGATGCCAGCCTTCAAGCCGCCCTACAAGTGGGCGATGGACGATGCTGGTGCCGAACTCCTCGGCATGTGCCAGCGTTTTGGACCCTACAGCTTCGTCGTCAACACCGACAAGGTGAGCCGCGCCACGGCGGAAGACCAGGGCTGGAACCTGTGGAACGATGCTGCCAACGACAAAAAGTATGGCATCCTCGAATCCGACGACTGGAACGTCTTCTGCATCTGCTGCATCGCCGGCTTTGATCCCTTCAAGATGCATTCGGACGACGAGGTCGCGAAGTTCACGGAAACTGCCAAGCGCGTCTTCAAGGGCGCCAAGGTGGTGGGCGATATTGCCACAATGAACCAATCTCTGGTGGCGGGCGAAATCGACTTCCATCTGACGGGCGGCACCTATTCGGCCTCGCCGGCACGCGCCGACGGCCATCCGGAAATCCGCGGCGTGACGCCGAAGTCGGGCCCGATGGCTGGTGGCAAGGGCGGCATTTCCTGGATCGAAGTGACATCGACCGTAAACAATCCGGATCTGTCGCCACTCGCAACGGAGTTCCTGGAATATGTTCAGGCGCCGGAAGTGGCCCATACCGTGGCCTTCGCCGAGGGCACGTTCAATCCGGTGGCGCAGATGGCCAATCCCGATTGCTTCAAGCTGTTCACCAAGGAAGAGCTCGATTCCATCCAGTGGGACAGTCTCGATGAAGAGATGGCGCGGTCGATTGAATATGACATCGTGCCCGACTACGACAAGCTGCTCGACATCATGACGGCGGCCAAACGCGAAGCCTCCGGCGGTTGACGGTTATGTGAGCATGACGGCCCCTGCGAGCTTGTCGCGGGGGTTGTTCATTGAAAGAGACTTTCCGTTGCACATGACCGAAGTTCCGGCCATTCTATCTCTCAAAGCGGTCCGCAAGATGTTCGGGCCGCATGCCGCGGTCGACTCGATCGATCTTGAGATTGCCGAAGGCGAATTCTTTACGATCGTTGGCCCCTCGGGCTCCGGCAAGACGACGATGTTGCGTATGCTGGCGGGGATGGATACGCCCACCAGCGGCGACATTCTGCTGCGCGGCGAGCGCATCAACGATCTGCCCGCCAACAAACGGCCGACCTGCATGGTGTTCCAATCGCTGGCGCTGTTTCCGCATCGCACCGTCGGGCAGAACATCGAGTTTCCACTGAAGATCCGCGGCGAAGCGCTGGAAAAACGCAAAGCCCGCGCGTTGCAACTCATGGATTTGCTACGCCTGCCGCAATCCTACTATGGCAAGAGCGTGCTGAAATGCTCAGGCGGCGAACGCCAGCGCGTGGCACTCGCCCGGGCCCTTGCCTATGATCCGCAAATCCTGTTTTTCGACGAGCCGCTCTCGGCCATTGATTACAAGCTGCGCAAGACGCTCGAGAAGGAACTGAAGGACATCCACCGCGAGACGAAGAAGACTTTCGTCTACATCACCCATTCGCTCGAGGAGGCGATGGTGATGAGCGACCGCATTGGCGTGATGCGCAATGGCAAGCTGGTGCAGGTGGGCAGTCCGCATGAAATCTACTCCACGCCAAACACGCGCTTCGTATCCGAATTCGTCGGTGACGTGAACGTGTTGCCGGTTTCGCTCGGGCAGGACGGTCTGCTCAAATCATCCTTGACCGGAGGAAGGTTGAAGGCGCCGCGGGTGCCTGCCGGCTTCACGCAAGGCCACTTGGTGATCCGGCCCGAGTCGCTGCGGTTTCTCAGTGCTGCATCCGAAGCGGACAATGCCGTGACCGGAAAACTCTACAATGAATATGTCCTGGGTTCGCGCATCCAGTACCAGGTTCGCGTCGGTGAGAGCGTCTTCATGGTCGAGAAGCTCCGGCAACAATCCTTCAATGGAAAGTTGGACGATGCCGTCATTATCGGATGGGACGCCAAAGACGCCATTCTGGTGACGGACTAGCGCCATGCGAATGAGTCAGGGTGCCAAGTCCGCGATACCTGTGCTGCTGTTCCTGGGCGCAGGGTTCGCGGCGCCCTTGCTGGCCGTCATCTGGTTCAGCTTCATGCCTGCGCGCAGCTTTTCACTTGCCGGGGCACCGACGATTGAAAATTACCTGACGATCTTCGATGGAACGAACTACATCTCTTTCGTATGGTCTCTGGGTCTTGCCGTTGCCGCGGTCGTCCTGCTGGCTCTGATTTGCTATCCTGTCGCCTATGGGCTGGTGCGGGTGTTCGGCAAATGGGCAACACTGCTGACGCTGCTGTTCACAATTCCCTTGTTCGTCTCGGAAAACATCAGGCTCTATGGCTGGGTGCTGTTCCTGATCAAGAACGGCGTGTTGCTCGGCACGCTGAAGTCGCTGTTCGGTCTGCAACTGGAGAGCATCCTGTTCACGCTCCCGGTCATCATCCTCGGCATGGTCTACGTCTATCTGCCCTTCATGCTGTTTCCGATGACGCTTGGCATCAGCATGGTGCCCAACGAAACACGCGATGCCGCCTTCGATCTCGGTGCCTCGCGCTGGCAGGTGTTCACTGAGGTCGAGCTGCCGCTGTCGATGCCTGGCATCGTCATCGGTTTCTTGCTGACCTTCGTGCTTGCTGTCGGCGCCCTGGCCGAGGCCAAGGTGCTGGGCGGCCAGCAGGTCATTCCGATCGCCCATGACATCGAGATTGCCTTCACCTATGCGCAGAACTGGCCGCTGGGTGCGGCGCTATCCGTGTTGCTCATGCTGGTTGTCGGTGTCCTCGTTCTGCTGGCGCTCAGGCGCTTCGATCTCGACAGTTTCCTGGGGCGGAGATAGGTGATGGAAACCCGCCAGCAGCGCTTGCGCCACGCCCTCATCACCGCCTGGACCATTGCGGTCATCGTCTTCATCTATCTGCCGACCATCTGCATCGCGCTCGCTTCGCTCACGGCCAGCCGCTATTTTCAGTTCCCGATCTCGAAATGGGGTGTGGAATGGTGGCAGAAGACGTTCAACTCCATAGAAATCCGGCAATTGCTCTCCACCTCGATTTCGGTGGCGCTCTGCGTGACGGTGATCGCTGTGGTGATCGCCTTCTTCGGGGCGCTGGCTTTTGCGCGCTATGACTGGAAAGGCCGTTCAATCTACCAGAAGCTTATCCTGCTGCCGATCTTCTTTCCGCAATCGGTGCTTGGTCTTGCTCTGCTGCTTTGGTTCAACACGCTGGGTCTGCCCTTGTCGTGGAAAACGGCGGTGTTTGCACATCTCGTGTGGATCATTCCCGTCGTCACGCTGGTGATCTCGATCCAGGTCTACAGTTTCGATCCGGCACTGGAGGAGGCGGCCTTCGATCTCGGCGCGTCACGCTGGCAGGTGCTGCGCGAAGTGACGCTGCCGGTGCTGTTCCCCGGATTGTTCTCCGGCGCGCTGTTTGCATTTCTTCTATCATGGGGCAACTTCCCGCTGTCGCTGTTTACAACGGGTGCCGATACGACGGTGCCGGAGTTTCTCTATGCCAAGATGGTGGCGGGCTATACGCCGGGCGTTCCGGTGCTCGGCACCGTGTCAACCGTTGGCGCTGCGATCCTCCTCATCGGCGGTTACGGCCTGATCCTCGCGATGCGCCGCGCCAAGTCCATCGAATAGTCTGGGAGCAAGAAATGACGCAATCATTGAGGGGCCGTTCTGTCATCGTCACGGGTGGCTCAAAGGGTATCGGCAAGGGCATCGCGCGGGTGTTTGCGCAAGCTGGTGCCAGGGTCGCAATCATGACGCGCCATGCCGATCAGGCGGAAGCGGTGGCGAAGGAAATCGGCAACGGCGCCTTTGGTCTCGCTGGCGATGTCACGTCGCTCGCCAGCATGGAAAACGCCATGAAGGAAGTGAACGCCAGAAACGGTGGTCTTGACGTGGTCTGCGCCAATGCCGGAATCTTTCCGCCTGCCAGGCTTGAGGACATGACCTCCGAGCAATGGGATGAAGTGAATGGCACCAATCTCAAGGGCACGTTTCATTCGGTGAAGGCCGCCATTCCCTATCTCAAGAACTCCGATCAGGGCCGCATCATAATCACTTCATCGATCACTGGCCCCGTCACCGGCTTTCCGGGCTGGACGCATTATGGCGCGACGAAGGCGGGGCAGCTCGGTTTCATGCGCACGGCTTGTATCGAGCTGGCGAAATACGCCATCACCGTGAACGCGGTTCTGCCCGGGAATGTCGTCACCGAAGGCCTCGCCGGCATGGGCGAGGAGTATCAGCGCACCATGGCGGCATCGGTTCCGTTGCGGCGTCTCGGCCATGTCGATGAAATCGGCTACGCGGCGCTGTACTTCGCATCGAAGGAAGCGGGCTACGTCACCGGGCAGACGCTCATCGTCGACGGCGGCCAGATTGTGCCCGAAAGCCTTGAAGCCCTGGCTCAGGCGTAGCGCCACAAGTAATCCTCGCAGAGGCCAACCGTTCCCTCGGTGAACCCAGCTCCCAGCGACTTGGGGAACTCCGCTTCGATGTGCGAGGCAACCCAGGCAACCAGCAAGATACGCCGCAGCATGATGAAGGTCGGGATTTCATCCTCGTCCGCCTTGGGCAGATCGAGCACCTTGCGGTAGCCCTTTTTCCAGGATTCGATCAGGCCCGGAACTTGGTGGTCGTGCTCGTAGAAGGAGACGGGCGTTGCCGCGTCATACATGTACCAGCCAAAGCCGCAGTCGTCGAAGTCGATGGCCTTCACGGTTTTGCCGTCGATGAGGAGATTGGCGAGGCGGAGATCGCAATGGATGAGGCCGAAGCGGTCCGAATCCTTGCCATAGGCTTTGAGTCGCTTGCCGATCAGATCGACGGTTCGGCCGAACAGCTTGGTCTTCGCCGCATCCATGCCAACGCCATCACGCCAGCGGCCCCAATGCGGCTTGTCTTCACCGAGCGCCGTGCCGAAATCCCAGGTGAGGCGGGTGAACCAGGACGGCCGCTGCCATTGCCGGGCGTGAATGTGCATGCGCGCGGTCACTTCTCCGAGCATCTCGAAAGGCTCCGAGAGGTCTTCGCCGATTCCGGGCTCGGCACCGGTCTCCCATTGCGACAGCACCACATGGCGTGGACGGGCCAATCGTGGATGATCGACATCCTGAATGATTTCACCGTCACGTCCCTTCACAGGAACAGGCGTCGTCACCACACCGGTCTGGCGCAGGTCGATCAACCAGGCGAGCTCGGAAGCGATGGCGGCGCGTGCATGGTAACCGTCGCGATGGATGCGCAAGGCCCAGCGGCGGCCATCGGGTGCTTCCACCTTGTAGGTGGCATTCTCCGAGAGATTGAGCATCTGGACGTTTGCACCGGGGGGAAGGTCATAACGCGTCGCGGCAGAGTGCGCCACGTCGAGAAGGATGGCGAGTTGCTCCATGTGCGGCAATGAATCGAAGTCTTTCACGGGGGTCACCCTCAGGCTTTGCGTCCTTCGAGTCCTGCCAGAATTCGCTCGATCTGCGCAAGCCCCCGTTCAACATCCACCGTCGAGCCCGACATATAGAGGCGGCCCGCAGCACCTATCATCTGCACATCGACCAGTGTCAATTTCGGTGAGGCCCTCTCGGCCTCGTTGGCGGCGATTGCCGCATAGAGTGCGGGCACCATCTCGCAGACAAGCAGGGTTTCGCCCGGCATCACCATCGAGGCCTGGCGGTTGCGGTTGATGATGACGGCATGCTGGTCGGCGATGTTCTCGATCACATCGGTGAAAAGAATGCGCGGCGCCAGTTGGTCGCCCGGCGTCAGCCCCAACCCTGCGAGCACGGCGTGGCCTGCGGCAAGAAGCTGGTCCTTGTCGCTGCCATGAATCTCGAGAATGCCGAACTGCCGCTCGACGAAGAGAATGCCGGGCTCGAGATCGGGATCGGCCTTGAGCGCCAGATCCATCACGCGCTCGATCATCAGGCCAGGTGCGACTTCAATGATGAGCGAATGCTGTCCGGCACTCGGCGGATAGCCTCGCGCCCGTGTCGGCGTTCCCATAAAGACGGCAAATTGCGGTTGCAGGTCCTCGACGTTCAGGAAGACCCGCAGCTCACCCTTTGCCGCAGTGCGTGAAGCAAACACGGCGCGGCCTCGCGATTACTTCGAGGTACCGGCTGTAAAGTGTTTCGACACATCGGCATGCGGGCGGGGGATCACATGCACGGAGACCAGCGTGCCGATCTGGCCTGCCACTTCGGCACCGGCTTCGGTTGCAGCCTTCACGGCACCAACGTCACCGTTGATGATGACGGCGACCAGTCCGTCGCCCACCTGTTCACGGCCGACGATGGTGACATTCGCTGCCTTCACCATGGCATCGGCAGCAGCCATGGCGGCCACGTAACCCTTGGTTTCGATCATTCCAATTGCGTTGCTCATGATATCCTCCGTGTTGAATGTTGCAGTCTATTTGCGTGTGGCCGCGTCATCGATCGAGCCGATGATCAGCGCATCGATAGGCGGTGATTTTCCTGGGAACCAGGCCGCAGCCACGGATCCTGTTGCGATGATCACCTTCTCGCCTTCGCCGCAACCCAGTGGATCGAAGGCGAGGAGACGGGTATTCGAGTCGTCGACCTGAACTTCGAGGATCGAGCCCGCCGGTACTTCTGGAATTTTCTTGGTGGACCAGATGCGGCCCGTCACTGTTGCCTTCAGCATCTAGCGTCTCCTTTCAATCTTGAGTCCAAGCTTTCGCGCCTTGTCGCGCGCCAACGGTGTCAGCACGGCGCCGGGGCCGAGGATGAGCGTCG
Source organism: Hyphomicrobiales bacterium (assembly GCA_031430715.1). Classification (GTDB taxonomy): domain Bacteria; phylum Pseudomonadota; class Alphaproteobacteria; order Rhizobiales; family Aestuariivirgaceae; genus Aestuariivirga. Next base: position 11,364 of record JANPCA010000116.1, read on the forward strand.
CGCCGGTGCCGAACCTGCCAATCTTCTGCTCGGTAATCACCCCGGACAAGATTTCGGCCGAGGTGGCGGCGACTGGTGTTGCCGCTCCAGCGAGCGTGAAGCGCAGCTTGCCGGTCTTGATTTTCTCGAATGTTGCAGGCTCGATGACGCGCGCCACGAAAGCCGTGAGGTCGTGGTCATTGGCGATGCGCACCGTTTCGCTGGTGGAGGCCGAACGGCTGGTCATCACCTCGCTCAGAACATCGCGCACCATGTTGCGAAGTTCGTTCGACATGTCGGTTTTCAGGGTCATGCTCCTCCCCCAGTTCCGTCATGCCAGCGCAGGCTGGCATCCCGCTTTGTCTGCCGAGGAAGCTGGACCCCAGCCTGCGCTGGGGTGACGGATTTGGTGTGATTGTGCGCGCTCATCTTTTCACGTTTCCAGCGCCGCTTCAGCCGCGGTGGCGGCGGCGCGCACTTCGGAATCATTGCCCGAAAGATAGAGGCGGCCCGTTGCACCGATCATCCGGTAGTCGACGATCTTGATGCTGGCTGCCTTTTCCGCCGCGTTGGCCGCAAGGATGGCATAGGCCGCCGGTTCGGTCTCCAGCACAAAGAGTGTTTCGCCGCCAAGAATCATCGAGCCACCCTTGTTGCGGTTGATGAGGAAGGCGTGACCGGCATCGATGCGGGTGACGATCCGCGAAGCCAGAATCTTCGGCTTCATCGCCTTGTCAGGCGTGAGTTCCAAGTAATCGAGAACCGCCTCGGCCGCCGCCTTGACGGCGGCGACGTCGCGCGAATGGATTTCGAGATAGCCGAATTGCCGCTCGACCACGAGAATGCCTGCCTGAACATTCGCAGCCTTCAGCGCCACATCGGTCAGTGCCTCGATGTCAAGGCCAGGTGCCACTTCGATCACCTGTGCGGCCATGTTGGAGCGCGGCAGCGAACCGCGGATCCAGCTGCCGAGATAGCACATGGTCTGCGGTTGCAATTGGTCGATGAAGATATATGAGCGCAGCGTTGCCATGGCCTTCAAGCCGCCATCACTGCTTTGAGTTCTTCGAGAATGATGCGGCGGAGTTCCTTGCGCAATTCGCTGTCGCTCGAATTGTCTACGGCCAGCGAGAGAGGCGAGACCTCGCGCTTCGGCAAGTGCAGCGGATCGAGCCCGACAAAATTGCCGAAGGCCTCGGCCGCATCCTTGTTATAGGCGATGCGCGCAAAATGCAGCAGATGGTGCGGCGTGAGATTTTCGCCGATGGAAGAGCCACCCGCAAAGCCGGTGCCGATGGTCATCGATGGTCCGAGATTGGTTTCATACCCCGACGCGCCGAGCGAGCAGCCCACGTTGACGGCAATCCGCAAGGCCGGAACGGCTGCAGCAAAAGCCATGATGTTGGCTTCGTTCTTCGAATGAATGGCGGCGGAGTGACCCTTGCCTGATGTCCGCATCATCGAGCGGGCGCAGGAAATCGCCTGATCGATGGTCTGCACCCTGGCGAAGGCCAGCACTGGGCAGAGCTTCTCGCGCACCAGCTTTTCCTCCGGCTGCACAAGATCGACTGGCGTCACCAGTATTTTGGCACCGGGTGCATTAAATCCCGCTTCGCGCGCGATGTTGCTGGCATCCTTGCCGATCATCGCGGTGTTGAATCCGGTTTCCGTGAACAGCAGCTTGCGAAGCTTGTCAGTTTCATCCTTGTTGCAGACATGCGCCTTTTCCGCCTTCATGGCATCAAGCAAGCGATCGGCGATGATAGTAAAAGCCAGCACGGTTGATTCATTGGTGCAGAGGATGGAATTGTCGAAGCTCTTGGACGCGACAATGCGCTTGGCCGCCAGCTTCAGATCCGCAGTGTCATCGACGACCACCGGCG